>SVQS01000030.1 GCA_015065205.1 Oscillospiraceae bacterium | reverse complement strand
ATCGCGGCCCATAACCTCAACAACGTTGAGACGTGCGTGAGATTCGCAGGTATCCTTGAGGTTGTCGATCATACGCAGGGTGGTGTTTGTGGAAGTATCAAGACCAATGGTGTAGTCGGTTGCGGTAATGTCGTTGTCGATCGTGCCGGGAATGCCGATGGAAGGAATGCCGCGCTTGGTTATATCGGTCGCTCCGCGGAAGGTTCCGTCGCCGCCGATGCAGATAAGCGCCTCGATGCCCTCTCTTTTACAGGTCGCGATAGCCGCCTGCATACCCTCTTCGGTTTTGAATTCGGGGCAACGGCTGGAATACAAACGCGTGCCACCAACTGTCATTGCGTTGTTGAGCATTTGACGCGTCATGGGTACGATGTCGCCGTTGATGAGACCTGCATAGCCGCCCATAATGCCAACGACCTCGATGCCCATTTCGGTTGCGCGGTTAAAGACCGCTTTTACGCACGCGTTCATACCCGGAGCATCACCGCCCGAAGTAAGAACGCCAATTTTTTTAAATGCCATAAGATATCCTTTCTCCCCCTGATGGGGGAACTGAAGAAGTGAAAAATCGAAATTACCTATATTGTAATATATTATTCGCGAAAAATCAAGACGTTATGCGAAATTTTTGGCAGGATTTGCTATTTTTTTGTCGTTTAATGATGTGGTCTTGGTCTTCGTTTTACAAAAAGCCTTGACAGAAAATGCGAATTAAGGTATAATGAAAATAGAAAATTATGCGCTCGCGCGGAAAGGAGAGGCTATGGCTATTAATTGGAACAAAATAAAGGCTGTAATCAAAGAAGCTGTGTTGAATATTGACCCCATTTTGTTTGCGTGTGCCACGCTTCTTTCCATTATCAGCATTGTTACCGTTTGGGGCGCGGTCGACAACTTTGGTATGTCAAAATTGCGCATGCAGGTGTTCATTTTTGTGCTTGGCATTTTTGTTACCGTCGCCGTAGCGTTCTTTGATTTTCGCGTTATTGTAGATAAATTGTGGCTCTATATGCTCATCGGGTCGGTCGCGCTCCTCGTTCTGACGCTCGTGCTCGGTAGTTCGGGCGAAAACATGGAGACCTCGAACAAAAGCTGGCTCAAAATTCCCGGAACGGGACTGATGATCCAGCCCTCGGAGTTTGTCAAATTCACCTTTATTTGCACCTTTTCGCGACACCTGTTCGCGGTTCGCCGCGAAATCAACAAACCCAAGAACGTGCTCCTGTTGGCAGGACACGCGCTGCTTGTAGTAGGCCCCATTCTCGCCTCGGGCGACTTGGGTGTAGCCCTTGTTTATCTTGCAATGATTGCCCTGATGCTCTTTTGCGCAGGTCTCCATCCCCTCTATTTTGCGGGTGTGGCAGTGGTCGTAGTGCTGCTATCCCCTTTCCTTTGGGATATGCTTGCCACCTATCAGCAACAACGCATCATCGTGGGCTTTAATCCCGACGCTTACCCCGACTCCAAATACAGTTGGCAACCGCTACTCAGCAAGCAAGCCATCGCCGCCGGCGGGCTTGTTGGCAAGGGCGTGCTTGGCGGAGAACACTATGAAATTCTCGCGGCTTCGCATACCGACTTTATTTTTGCTACCATTTGTGAAAAATTCGGCTTTCTTGGCGGATTTTTGGTGGTTGCCATCCTCATTGTGATGGTGGTTCGCATCTTTATGCTCGCGCGATTTGCCAGCCACTCCGATTACGGTGGACTCATTTGCGTTGGCGTTGGAAGCGTGCTCGCCGTGCAGATTCTACTCAACCTTGGAATGTGCCTCGGTATGCTGCCCGTTATCGGCATCACGCTCCCCTTCCTCTCTTGTGGCGGCTCCTCGATGCTTGCCGTCTTTATGATGATGGGGCTCTTACATAACGTCTATGCCCATTCCCACGCCGTCCGCGTGGCTCACAAGGGGGATACGTTTGATATTGATAGTTCGCTCTTGGGATAGTTTGTGAATGGATTACGGGGGAACCTTTTTTAAGAAAAAAGCGTTCCCCCGAAGAAAAAGAGTTGGCAAAAAACGCAGATTTCATTTTGATGTATAACAAAAAGAATTTTGCAAAGCGTATGCGCGATTTTATTGAAAACAATTAACAGCAAAAACGGGCGATTCACGAATCGCCCGTCTTTTGTTTGCGATATGCGTTTGTTTTTGCGGGACGCTCGGGAAGTCGTCTCCTACAAAAACAGCGGCGGGAGCAAGCCCCCGCCCTACTGTTCAAAAATTATATACTATCAACTCTCTTAGCGGATGGGGTCTTGGTGGTGCCCAGCCGCTTGCGACAGCAAAAGCGAGGTTTCACCTCGCGCCGACTGTCTGTTGGTGCATTGCGGATTTGTTTTGATAAACCCTTGTCAGCAAGTTCTTGAGGGGGCGTGGGGGAACTTCTCGAAAGAAGTTCCCCCACATAAATTCTTATTTAACTATCTTCTCAAAAGGACAATCATTGTTTGTGAGTACGGGCAATAGGCGGAAGGAGAAGCGGAAGGCTTGGTCGTTCAATCGCCACTTGGGAAGGAGCTCGGGGCCGCAGGAGTTGGAACCAATGCCGCTGTGGCGGTAGTCGATGTGAACGACGGTCTCGTCAAGAGGCTTGAGCTCGTAATCGTGAGCCGTGGCGGTGAGCTGACGCGCGGTGAAGTGCGAGCAGTTGAAGCTAAAGCTCTTGCACTCCTCGGTGTTGGTGGCAAGGAGTCCCTGCCCTGCGGCATTGGCAACCTGCATCCAGCGTGTTTCGATGTGCGCCATATTCTCTTGCGGACGAACGTAGTGCTCAAAATGCTCGGTGACGGTAGTCTTGTAGCATCCCACGCGAGAGGCGTGCTTTTTATCGATATAGGACTCAACAGGTCCTCTGCCGAAGTAAGCGAGCTCTTCGCAATCGGCAGGCATTTTGAACTTTACGCCAAAGCGAGGCAGGAATGCGTTCTCTTTGGTAACGCGAACGTCCATATCGACCTTAACACCCTCGCCACGCGCAAAGATATACTTGACATCCATCAAGATGAACGGTTCGCGCGCAGGCGCACCCATAACGAGCGTGGTCGCTACCGTGATGACGCTTTCGGTGTTTTCTTCCACCGCGCATTCGCGACAGTGCAGGCGCATGTTGTTGTAATATTGGTTGACCCATTGGTGCTTGATGTTGCGGTCGTTATCGGTGGGAGCGCGCCAAATGGTGGGAGTGATGGATGCAGTGAGCATCTCTTTTCCCTTGCCCTTAATGGACTTGATAAGACCGTGCGGACGGTCTACCGTGTAAACGTTTTCGCCATCGATTACCACAATTTCATTTGTCGTCTCGCTGACCGAGAAGGTTGCTGGAGCGATCGCTTTTTGCAAAACGGGTGCGGCAGGCGTATCGAGCTCGAATTGCTCAAATCCTACCTCATATCCCATTTCCGCCCAAGGGGTTGCGGTGTTTTGACGGTAAGAAAGATTGAGATAACAGAAGCCGTCAAGCGCGGAAAGGTCACCTAAATCGAGCTTGTAGGTGCGGCGGTGACGAGGAGCGATATTCAGCCCTGTGATGCGCCCTTGACGGATAATGCGTCCGTTGCGCTCAATATTCCACACAAGGTCGAGGTCGGAAAGCGTGGTAAAATAACGTTGATTTTTAAGGGTGATGCTTGCCTTTTCTTGGTCGAATTTTTCGGCGCGACAAGGACGGAGCACCTGCTTGAGCTCCAGCATTCCCGTGTGCGGACGACGGTCGGGATATACAAGACCGTCAACACAGAAGTTGCCGTCGTGGGGATAATTGCCCTTGTCGCCGCCGTAGATATACTTGGGTGCACCGGGCTTTCCAATATCCACGGAGTGGTCGAGAAATTCCCAAACACAGCCGCCAAAGAAAGCATCGTTTGCCATCATCAACTGCCAGTAGTCCTCAAGGTCTCCGGGGCCGTTGCCCATTGCGTGGGAATATTCACAAAGGAAGAAGGGCTTCTCCATTTGGGGATTTTCAAAATAATAATGCTTCATCTCCCACAAAGAGGGATACATACGGCTATCAATATCGACGTAATCTGCCGTGATGCGCATCTTCGCGCGTTCTTCGTGAGAAGCTTTCTTGTAGAGGTCCATCTTGCGGCGGGAAAGATCCTCGCTGTGCACAAAGCAACCGGGCATACGGTTGTGGAAATAGTCCGCCATAAGGACGTGGTTTTTGCCCACACCGCTCTCGTTTCCTACCGACCAAAACAGCACGCACGCGTGGTTTTTGTCGCGCTCCATCATGCGCTCTGCGCGATCAATGTAAGCATCACGCCATTCGTCGTTTTCAGTCAGCGCATCCCACTTGCCAAACATACAAAAGCCGTGTGTTTCAAGGTCTGCCTCGTCGCAAACAAAGAAGCCGAGGCGGTCGCAAAGCTCAAGGAAGCGCGGGTCGTTGGGGTAGTGACTTGTTCTGATCATATTGACGTTGTGTGCCTTGAGGATGTAAAGGTCGCGCAGCATATGCTCCACGGGGGTGGCACTGCCGAGCTGCGGATGGCTATCGTGGCGGTTGACACCCCTACCCTTGACCTTTTTGCCGTTGACGTACAATACTTTTCCTTTAATCTCAAAGCGGCGAATGCCGATTTCTTGACGGATAACCTCGTTGCCGCATTGCAAATAGAGCACGTAAAGATTGGGCTCTTCATCGCTCCAAAGAACGGGGTTTTCTATTTGAATGGAAAAATCGGCTGTTCCGTCAACCGTTTTTGTGCCTCTTGCAACTTCCACTCCCGCGGGGGAAACTAAGCGGTAAGAAACGTCGCTCTTGCCGTTCAAAGTCATCTCCGCGGTAACGGTCGCATGGCTAAAATCATCATTTAACGCAGAACGTGTGTAAATATCTTCGATGTGAACGGCATCACGTGAGAGCAGATAGACCTCGCGGATGATTCCCGAAGAGCGAATTTTGTCTTGGTCCTCAAGGTAGGTACCGTCGCACCATTTGAGCACGAGAATTTGCACGCGGTTCTCTCCCGCCACAAGGAAGTCGTTGACGGCAACCTCTGTTGTCATGTGCGACACTTGGCTATATGCCGCAAATTTGCCGTTGATGTAGAGATAGAAGCAGGAATCCACTCCCTCAAACACCATATAGATTTTCTTGCTTGCAAGTGCTTCTTGGTCGACCTCGAAGGTGCGCTCATAAAGACCGCACGGGTTATCGACGGGCACGTAGGGGGGATCTACGGGAATGGGATAATTGACGTTGATATAGTGGGGCGTGTCATATCCGCGACCGATGGCATATTGCCAGCTCATGGGCACGGGCAGACGGTCACCCTCACCGAATTTCCATTCGGCATTCAAAAAATCGGGCACCTTATAGAGTGCATCATAATAGCGAAAGCTCCACTCACCGCAAAGAGAATAGAAGTATTCGGAATTTGCGCGGTTAGTTGTGTTTGCCGCTGCCTCGTTTTGATAAGGAATGAAATATGCACGCGGTCTCTCACAACCGATGTGCAAATATTTGGGTGATTGATGGTAATTGAATTCTAACATTTTTTTATCCTTTCTCCCCCAAAAGGGGATAAGTTTTGGTTTATAAAAAATCTCTTTTGCGGATGTTACTTAAGCCTCCCTCCGGGAGGGAGGTGGCGAGCAACGCGAGCCGGAAGGAGCCTACGCAACTAATGTGTAGCACTCTCCATAAACCGAGCAGTTGTCTTTTGTGCACGCGGGCTCCTCCCTGCTCCGCGACTTTGCGCGGAGCTTCCCTCCTCCCGGAGGAGGGCCTTCAAAGGTATATCAAACATTTTGATAAAATAAAAATCAACTGATAAGTCCTGCCTCAATGCTAAAGAGCCCTTTGATATGCTCACGCAGAAGCGGATTTTCGCAGAGCTCGGGGTCATTTGAAAGCAATTCGCGTGCATCGGCGGCGGCTTCGGTGAGCACCGAGATGTCCTCGCCGGCATCGGCAAGACGGAAGGAGAGTCCGCCGCTCTGTCGCACCATACCGCCCTCGGCGGTTGCCAAAAAGTCACCGGGGCCGCGCTGTGCGAGATCCTGCTCGGCTATGCGGTAGCCATCGTAGGTAGTGCGCATTACTTCCAAACGCTCACGAGAAGTGCGAGAGACAGCTCCGTCACCGCCCATAACAAGAATACAATGGGATTTGCGCACGCCACGTCCAACACGTCCGCGCAGCTGATGCAGCTGTGAAAGACCGAAGCGTTCAGCGTTTTCGACAATCATCAGTGCGGCATTGGGCACATTGACACCAACCTCAATAACGGTGGTGGAGACCAGCACGTGGATGTTGCCCTCTGCGAATTCTTGCATAACGGTATCCTTTTCTTTACTTTTCATTCGTCCGTGCAAAAAGGCGACACGCACCTCGGGAAGTGCCTTTTGCAGCTCCTCGGCAAACGCCACAGCCGCTTTGAGAGGCGGCTTTTCCTCGCGCGCGAGGAAGATCTCGTCAAGGTCGGAAAGCGTGACCTCTTCGGGTTCTTTTTCCTGTTCTTCGACTGCGGGACAAACAACGTAGACCTGTCCGCCCTCGTCGACTTGTTTTTGAATGAACGCGTTCAGACGCGCGCGGTAGGTCTCATCAACCACAAAGGTATCCACTCTTTGTCTTCCCGCGGGCATTTCGTCAATACGAGAAATATCAAGCTCCCCATAAAGCACCAGCGCAAGCGAGCGCGGAATGGGGGTTGCACTCATGACCAATAGGTGTGCGTTTGTGTTCTTTTCGGCAAGACGTGCGCGCTGACGAGCACCAAAACGGTGCTGTTCGTCGGTGACGACAAGTCCGGGTGCGGCAAATTCCACGCCGTCGGAAAGGAGCGCGTGTGTGCCGATAACGACCTGCAGCCGTTTGCTTTCATCTTCGCTCGAAAGCGCCGCTTTGATACGTCTCTTTTCTGCCGCGGTCGTCGCACCTACAAGGAGCGCGCAAGAGATCCCCATCCCCTCGAATACGGGGGCGAGGTCGGCATAGTGCTGTCGTGCCAAAATTTCGGTGGGAGCCATCAGAGCCGCTTGTCTGCCGTTTTGAGTAGCAATCAACATCGCGGCGGCGGCGCAAACCGTCTTGCCGCATCCAACGTCACCAACCACAATTCTGCCCATCGGGGTGTTGCCCGACATATCGCGCGCAATTTCGTCAATCGTGCGCTTTTGCGCACCTGTCAGCTCATACGGAAGCGTTGCCAGCAAACGAGAGACGTCCCCATTGGGGCACGCGGGGGCGTTCATTGACTTCTCGCGGCGTTGCGACATTGCCGCGCCGAGCGAGAAGCAGAAAAATTCATCATAGACCAATCGGCGGCGCGCGATCATCAGCGTCTCTGCCGATTCGGGATTGTGAATGTTACGCAAAGCGTAGGAAAGCGTGCAAAGACCGCGTTTTTGCAACACGTCCTGCGGCAAAGGGTCCTCGATGTTTGCCGCAAGCAGCTCGATTGCCGCCGCAACGTCCTTTGCGATCTGCTTCGGGCTAAGGCCCTCGGTCATGCGGTAGACGGCGCATAAGGACGGCAGATTAGCCGACGGTGCCCAAGGCTCTGCCACGGGTGAGGACATCGTATATCTCTTTCCTACCCTCTCAACCTTTCCAAAAAATCGAAAGACCGTTCCTACTCGGAACTGCGATTTGAGATAATCCTGATTAAAATACGTAATTTCACACGTTCCGCTTTCATCGAATGCGCGGAACTTTAAAAAGGATTTATGCGAGCGCAATCTCACAACCTTGGCGTCACTCGCAACCGTAAGTATCATTGAGCTTTTGCCATTCTCTCGCGCATCCGCTAAGAGAACAACGTCTCCGCGATTTTCGTACGCTCTGGGATAGTGCAACAAAAGGTCGCCGAGCGTCAAAATGCCAATTTTTGCATAGTATTCCGCCCGCGTTTTGCCAACACCGTTCAATACGGTGATGGGCGAGTTTCGCGTTATAACCATTATTGCACCTCCTTTTTCTTTTTTGTGGGGGAACTTCTTGCAAGAAGTTCCCCCACACCCCCTCAAGAACTCTCACACAAATATGTCAAAAATGAATTCGTTAGTTTACTAATAGACAGTTGGCGCAAGCCTATGCTTGCTTTTGCTCTCGCAAACGGTCAGGCGCCACCGAGACCCTGCCCGTTAAGAGAGTTGAGAACAACAAATGTGTATGTTTGTCTTTTGTTTAATTATATCTTAATTGCAAACATTTGTCAACAAATGTGTGTTTTTTTGCACAAAATTTCTTTTTTTCGGAGACGTGCATAACAATTTGACAACAGCACATACTACAAGCAGTCGGAATTTCAAAACCGTCGCGCAATTTTTGCCGATGCAATTCCGCAATACGCAAAGGAGACAATCATGATGATATTGGATCGCATTTCGCTGATTTTGACCATTGTAGGCGCGCTCAACTGGGGCAGCATCGGACTGTTTCAATTCGACATCGTTGCCTGGATCTGTGGCGGACAATCCTCGCTGCTCAGCCGCATCATCTACACCGTTGTAGGCCTTGCCGGCGTTTGGTGCATCTCTCTGCTGTTTCGCGCTCGCGAGACCTTTGACAAGATCGAGGACTAAAAAACGAAGGCTGACGCGCCTGCTCGGGTTTTTCCCTTGCATTTGCGTCAGCCTTTTTGTTATTTGATTAGATTATTCGCCTGCGATAAGCGTGGGATATTGTCCGTCGACGACTTCCCAAACCTCGGTGTTATATCCGAGAGTGTCAATAAGAAATTCCTTGCTCAGCAAAGTCAAAAGATCTGCTCCCGTTGCGTTGGGATCTTCAACGGTTACATCGGTCTCTCCTTGCATTATTGTGCTTTCGGTGCTATAATAGTTCTTGAAGAGCGTAGAGCCGTCATCCTTTGCACCAATAAAGGATGCAACGCCCAAAGGCTCGCCCGTGTAGGTAATATCGCCATCGGCAATACACTTCATAATGGTGGCACTCTTTTCGTTGCGGCCTACAAAACCGCCAATGGTGCCAAGCGTTTGTGTATCGATATCATAGGTGGCGTAGCAGAACGTAATGGTTCCCTGATTGAGAGCAACAAAGCCACCGATGGAGTTATTCTTCGGGGTATCGGTTCTTGCATCTACCGTTTCGATGGTAACATTTGCGTGGCAGTTGGTGATTTGATTTTTATTAACACTAACAAAGCCGCCTGCCGAAACTTCCCAGAAGGTGTAATCGGCTTTCATTGTTGCAGTTGCATTGCACTTATCAATCGAGCCGCTGTTTTCTTGTACAAAGCCGCCGAAATAAATGCGAGGGTATGTATCACCCTGTGTCGGCTTGCTTTCAGTTGCAGAGCATACCAATTCAATGTTGCTCTCGCTATACGAAATGATACCGCTATTCAAAGCCGCACAACCACCTACCGCCAAATTGCCGTGTGCGTACATTGTGTCGTAACCCGAACTGCCGCCGAAATAGGAACTATGATAACCTGAATAACCTCTTGCAATAGCACTTCCTGCTACAATTACATTAGAGACGACTCCGCCCATTTCGCCCCTATTATCACCGATCGCACCACCAATGTACAGTGTTTGATACAGGGAAGATGTGTGACGATCATATTGAGATCCAGATCCGGAAGCCCCTGCACAATAAGCATACGCTTCTACAGTACCGTTGATAATAGTTTCTGTTACACTCGAATCAGAAACGAAACCACTATTGACACCAACTAAACCTCCGGTATATGCCATTACAGTACCGCTTTTTGCTTGACGATAATAATAGCAAGTCAAAACAGCATCTCTAATATGGCAGTTATCAACAGTACCCTCATTCGTACCAACCAATGCACCTGCGTTAAAGTTAACGTGTGTGTTTTGCGTAGAAACATACATTGTAAAATCGGCAAGGGTGAGGTTTTGAATGGTGCCGCTGTTAGAAACAAAGAAGCCTGCATCGCCATCTGCAGAGATGGTAAAGTCGGTAATTTTGTATCCGTTGCCATCAAACACGCCCTTGAAGCCTTTGAGAGGAATCCATTGTGTGCCGCTCAGGCTGATGTCGTTTGCAAGATAATATTTGCCCTCGTTGTCGTCGCCAATGGCAAACAACTCTTCTGCTGTGTAAATGGGGCAATAATCGGCAACAAAGTAAGCATAGAGAGTAATATCTTGAACCAACAAAGCAGAAAAATCGTAAGGAATGGTGTATTCTTTGTCAAGGAACCAGCCCTCAAACGAATGGAAACGCTTTGTGGGTGCCGCAGGAGCGATGGGCATTTCGTTGGAGCAAAATTCGGTATCTGCAACAACAGAGCCGTCGCCCGTGTCATAAGAAATGATATAAGTGGGAAGATAAACAGCAGTAACCGTCAAATCCTCGGTGATAGCCGTAAAATCTGCATCCCAATTTTGAAAACGGAAGCGTTCTACCTTGGGGGCGTCGGGTGCGGTTGCCATGTGACCGCGTTCTACCGTTTCCTTCTTCAAAATGTTGCCGTCTTTATCCAAAAACGTGACCGTGAAGAGGTTTTGAACCCAAACAGCCTTTAAGGTTATATCAGACGTACTCGTTATGGGACTTCCCAAAACAGCATCGGTTTCGACATCTACTCTCTGCCAACCAATAAACTCGTGTCCGTACTTTGTGGGAACGGGGAGTTCAACCAAGGTTCCGCTTTGAGGCTTCATCGTTGCCACAAAACCCTCGGGAAGCTCGCCGCCGTCGGTATCAAACGTAACGGTATAAAGCAGGGGCTCATAAACAGTTTTTACCGTCATATCCGAAGCAACAGACGAAAAATCAGCATCCCACGCGCTAAAGATGTAGTGCTCTACCGCGGGAGCCTCGGGTGCGGTTGCCGCACTGCCGTAAGGAACGCTCTCTGTTTTCAAAACCTTATCGTTTTGGTCGACAAATTGAACCGAGAAAACCTTAATTTCCCATTCCGCTTTTGCGGTAACGTCACCCAAAATAGGAGCGGCAGAGTCCTCGGGTGCATAGAGGACGTCTCCGATTCTCCAACCCTTAAAATAGTAGCCCTCTTTTGTGGGAGTGGGCAAGGTCAAGTAGCAGCCTGCAAGCATTTTTGCCTCTGTTGCCGTTCCCTCGGGCAAGATGCCCTCGTCGCCATCAAAGGTAACCGTGTAGGTCGTGAGAGCGTTTTTGTAAAGGTCCACCTTCCAAAGCAACTCCATACCCTCGTAGTCTGTGGCATCACGGTAGAGCTCGAACGCGGTTTTTTCGCTGTCGCTCGCGATGGATCCGAGCCACTCGTCCATCGTGCCCTCGTAGCCTGCCTCTTTGGCTAAATCGTAAGCGTTTTGCTCTCTTGTGAGAACCGTGTACGCCACAAATCCTGCCAATCCCAACACAAGGACTAACACAAGTATCAAAATAATTTTTTTCATTTTCTTCATCCTCCTTTCGATGAATACATTAATTATAACCTATTTTAGGTTAAATGTCAATAACCTGAAACAGATTATAGTAAAATAAATTGATAAAAGAAAAGGAGTTGATGCTATGTATCCGCGATTGAGAGACTTGCGCGAGGATCACGACCTGACGCAAACCAAGCTCGCCAAAATACTTGGAATGTCGCAAACGGGTTATTCCAAATATGAGACCGGCGAAAATGATGTCCCCACCGCCATTCTCATCAAACTCGCCCGCTATTACAACACGAGCATCGACTTTTTGTTGGGACAGACCGACTGCCCCAGACGCTATGATGAATAAACGAGGAACGAGTGCGATTTTTCGTTCCTTTTTTTCTTTTTTTGCATCTGTTTGAGCGAAACAAAAACTTTTTTCTTTAATTTATTTATCTTTTATAAAATTCCTCTTGACAAAAGCACAAAATATATTTATAATAATTAGTGTGGATGTTTATCGCGTCTTTTCGGGCGCGAAATGATTTTAGAAATGAGGATAGATCTTATGGCAAAAAATACATATGCCAAGGCGAAGAAGCTCCCCAAGCGCGAACAAGATAAGGTTCAAGCGCTCAAGGAAGATTATTTGCAAACGGTTTTCCGCAAAAAACAAGTTTTGACCTCTTGGAAGGGTTGGGAACGCCTGCGCCGCTTGATCGGCTTCTTGGCGTTGGCATCGCTTATCGGCTTTGTAGTCTACGGTTTTGTTTTGTGGGCTATTGCAACACACGAGGGCAATCTGGATGTAGAGTTTTTCACGCACCTTGGATTTGTCGATTATTACATATTCAACGACACGATCAAATACTCTGTTATCGGTTTGATCCTGTTTGCTGTGTTCGGTCTTGTTCACATCATTCTCAGCATTGTTTGCAGAAAGAAGTATAAGAAATACGCAACCAAATCCGACCACGTTGACATCAAGCTTGACAACCTCAAGAGAGAAAAGATCGACAACGTGCTCGAAAACCAAATCGTTGTTTCGGTTCGCTCCATCTTTGAAACGCTCGTTGAATACGAGGACGTTATGGAAGGCGAAGAAGAAGACGACGACGAGTATGAGTATTTTGATGCCGACAAGGTTGGCCCTCCCGAATCCAAAATATTCAGCGGTGCGGTTGATAACGCAGTGGTTTACATCGACGGTATGGAGGTTGGCGCAGTTGACTTGGATAGCGAATTCTCTTGCTTCCGCGTAGAGCCCGGCTTGCACTCCCTCAAAATCGTTATCAGAAAAGAGTTCCCCTACTACAACAAGCAACTCGTTTTGGAAACTCCCATCAACCCCATCAGAGTGGATGGCGACTATCGCATCGTTCTTTATACCCTGCTCACCAAGCAGAACAGAGGTATCATCCGTTACAAGCTCAAGGTTTCCGAATACGACGATATGGTCATCTTTATGCGTGACACTCGCGACACCGGTAACCCCGATGCAAAGAAAAACCCCGACAGACTCAGCAGATACCTCAGAAAGAGATCCAAGAAGCTGCGCGCGAAGATTTTCGGCATTCCCGAGACAGAGGAAGAAATGCGTGCAAGAGAGACCGGTTTGTTTGGCGAAGAAACCGTCCATATGGAAGCTCTCTCCAAAAATATGGGCAGTACCTATCACGACGCTCGCTTCGATCGCTCGAACAAAATCGAGCTTTCCCTCAGCAAGCAACTCGAAAAATTCCTTACCAGAAAATAATTCAAAAACACATAAAAAGAGCAACCTGTACGCAGGTTGCTCTTTTTTTGTTTGTTGTTTATTCACATAAACGCCTTAGCCGCTTTTTCTTTGCAAAAAGGAGGCGCAAAGAAAAAGCTATTAAAAAGAAACGCCGAGGTTTCCTTTCGCCGTCTGCGGACGGCGACAAGGGCTCCGCGCCCTTGACCGCGGAAGCTTTTTGAAAAAAGCTTCATCAAAAACTTACTTGCGGTGTCACATCGCAATCCACGCGCCAAGTGCTGTCAAGTCAATCAAAATGCCGCAAACCACCGAAACGCCGAACAAAATACCCACAACGCGCAAAGAATCCCTTACGGGGCGATTGTTGCGGAAGAGAATGGCAAGTCCTACACCTGCGTTTACCATCAGTCCCGAAAGCAATGCGCCGCTGCTGATAACACCGTCGGCAAACAGCGATGTAAGTGCCACCGACGATGCACAGTTGGGAATGAGCCCCACAAATGCCGCCAAAAAGCTGCCCAAAACAGGGCGTCCGAGAACAACGCTTTGAATGTTTTCTTCTCCCACAAGTTCTATGCCAAGATTTAGCACAAAAGTAAAAAGCAAAAGAAAAACGGTAATGTATGCCGTATGCTTGAGTGCGGAAAGCACAAAACGGTCACCGCAATCGCAGTTTTCGCGCTCGCAAAGCTCCTCGATGCCGGGCTCTTGCGCATCCTCTTTGCCTCGGCGAAGCAAACGGGTAATGCCATCAATGGCAAAGCCTGCCCCAACACCGATAAGGAGCTTGGTTGCCAATAATTTAAGAACGGTAGGAATCGGCGCACCGTTCGAGATTAAAATAGGAAGCATTTCGTCGGATGTGGAAAGATAGACCGCGATGAGTGTTCCCGTGGTAATCAAGCGACCTGTATAAAACCCGGTCGCCGCCGCTGAAAATCCGCATTGCGGAAGCACACCAAGTGCGCCTCCAACAAGGGGACCGATCTTACCGGATGTACGTAACCAACGCTCGGGAGCACCACCCGCTTTATGCTCCAAAAACTCCATTAACAAATAGGATAGGAACAAAAACGGAACGACCTTTGCGGTGTCGATAAGCGTGTGCAGGATGCTGTGTTCCAAAAGATGTAAAAACTCATGCATGGCTCTCTTCTCCTTTGCGCATACAAGCGGCACAAACACCGTAGAGAACGGAAATTCCGCAGTTGATCATAAATCCGTGCTCGCGCAGAATGTGCTCGGCAAA
>SVQS01000029.1 GCA_015065205.1 Oscillospiraceae bacterium | reverse complement strand
CAGCAAGAGCTTTTCAATCTCGGCGGCGAGCTTGAGTTGGGTGCGCGTGCGGTCAAGGTTGTGATGCTCGCGATGGGTACGGAAATAAACGTCACCGTTGATATAGTCCGCAAGGAAACGTGTTGCCTGCTCGACGGTGATGATGAGAGCGGAAAGAGGCATCAGTTCACGCTCTTTTGCAGTCACACTGTCACCAAGCTCCTCGAGAAATGCGGCAGTGAATGCCTCATACTTTTCAAGGTCGAATTGAACCTTGTCAAGATCAATTTCGTCCTCGGATCCTGTGGAGGCACCCGTGCGCATCGCATCACCAAAATCGTAAAGGAGTGAGCCGGGCATAACGGTGTCAAGGTCGATCACGCAAACACCTTTGCGTGTTTTGTCATCCAAGAGAACATTGTTGAGCTTGGTGTCGTTGTGCGTTACGCGAAGCGGTACAGTTCCGTCGGCAATACCATCGACGATGAGAGATGCATATTTCGCATACTTGCGTACCTCGGCAATTTCTTTTTCAACACTCTTTACGCGACCGACGCGGTCAGCGGCAATGGCTTCTTCGAGTTGGGCAAATCGATTGGGCGTATCGTGGAATTTCTCGATGGTCTCGTGCAAGCGGTCTGCCGGAAAATCGGCAAGCATACGCTGAAAACGACCGAATGCGTGTGCAACCTCGGCAAAATCTTCGGGGCTCTTTGCAACCTCAAGGCAAATGACGTCGTCAACAAAATAATAGGCGCGGAAGTAGTCACCCTCGGCAGTCTTGTAATAAGGCAAGCCGTCCTTGGTAGTCAGGAATGTAAGGGTTTCTTTTTGCGGGTTGCCGCCCCTCTCGGCAATCTTTTCGCGCAGATGCGCGGTGACTGCCATAATGTTCTCCATAACCTCTGCAGGCTTTTTGAAAACGTTTGTGTTGATGCGTTGCAAAATAACGCGCGGATTGCTATCTACCAAAAAGGTGTTGTTGATGTGCCCGTTGCCGTGCGGAAGCGCCGCGGCATCAATGCCGAATTGTTCGAGAACGTTGAGAATTGGATTCATTTGTACTTGCATCCTTTCACGTTTATTTTTTCTTGGAAAAATGTATAGAAATGGAACAAAACCTATTGACTTTGCCCCTGTATTGTGCTATGATTATATTATAATATATCCAAATATGAATAGATATATGGAAATGGACATAAAACCTTTGAAAACAGCCAAAAGCTCTCACGAAAATCACGCCGCACCCCTCAACGACTGCGGCATTGCACGCAGCGCCGATATTCTGGCGTTTCATTGCTCACTTGACCGTCACTTTGACTGCGACCACAACTTTAGCGGTGAATGTCACCCGTTTTATGAGTTGGTCTTTGTTGCCGAAGGCACGGTGGGTATTACGGCAGGAGAAGAGGTTCACACACTCTCGGCAGGACAGATTCTTTTGCACAGCCCCAACGAGTTCCATCGCATTTGGTCGGAGTTTGGAAGCGCACCGCACGTGTTCAATCTTTCCTTTTTTGCCGCCACTATCCCCTCTTTTGGCTCGCGCGTGGTACAGCTGAACAGTGCAGAGCAGGCAGAGCTGACCGCCATTTGCACATCCGCCGCAGAGGGTATTGCCTCAAGTGACCGCGCGCTCCTGAATGAGGTGCGTGTTCGACTCGAATTGTGGTTCCTGCAGGTTGCAAAAAAAGAAAATAACACCCCCGAAGAGACACCTCTGCTCCCCTCCGCCCTGCGCTATGCCGAAATCGTGGGCATTCTACACACCAATCTGCACAAGCAGCTCTCCGCGGGCGAGATCGCACAACTGTGCAACATCAGCCTCTCGGCACTCAAAAAAATCTTCACCCGCTATGCCGGAATGGGGGTTTCCCGTTACTTCACCGAAATGAAAATGCGCTACGCCGCCGAGCAACTGCAAGCAGGTATGCGCGTGGTCGAGGTTGCCGCAATGCTGGGATATTTTGACCAAAACTACTTTAGTACCGTCTTTCGCCGTGTGATGGGATCCCCTCCGGGAACCTTTCGCGGCAGTGAAAAAAAGTGTGATACACGAATAGAAAGAAAGGAAAATACCAAAATGAAATTCATCACCGTTCAAAACTACGACCAAATGAGCCGTACGGCTGCCAATATCATCTCTGCGCAGGTTATTATGAAGCCCCAAAGCGTGCTCGGTCTTGCAACCGGTTCCTCTCCCGTTGGCATCTATCGCCAACTGATTGAGTGGTACAACAAGGGCGACCTCGATTTTTCGAATGTTATCTCGGTCAACCTCGACGAATATATCGGTCTTGACGAATCTCACGACCAAAGCTACCGCTACTTTATGCAAAAGAACCTCTTTGACCACATCAACATCCGTCGCGAGAACACCTTTGTTCCCAACGGCTGTGCCCAAGACCTCGAAAAAGAGGGTGCTGACTACGACGCTCGCATCGAGTCCCTCGGTGGCATCGACCTTCAGCTCCTCGGCATCGGTCTTGACGGTCACATCGGCTTCAATGAACCCGCCCCCATCTTTGAAAAGGCGACACACGTAGTCGATCTTCACGAGTCTACCATTCAAGCAAACTCTCGCTTCTTCGAGAAAGAAAGCGACGTTCCGCGTAAGGCAATCACCATGGGTATGGGCTCCATCATGCAGGCAAAAAAGGTTCTGCTCATCGCCAACGGCAAAGCCAAGAAAGACATCGTTCAGCGTGCTTTCTTTGGCCCTATCACTCCCGAGGTGCCTGCTTCTATCCTGCAGCTCCACCCCGATCTGACGGTTGTGTTTAGTGAAGAATGATTTTAGGAAGATTGCGGGGGAACCTTTTTCGCGAAAAAGGTTCCCCCGCACCCCTTCCAAAAAGCGCTCTCACAAAAAGTAAAAGCAAACCAAGATAGCATACTTGCTGTCTTTTTCTTTTTCCTCGTTCGCACAAGCGAACATTTCACATTTGCACAGCAAATATTTCACCGCGAAGCGATTTCGCTTGCCGCAAGGCAAATTTCGTTGGCGCGTACTCGCGCCCAAGGGGCGTGGGGGAACTTTTTGCAAAAAGTTCCCCCACATAAAAAATCGTCTCTTTATTCAAACAACCCCAAAATAGCGGCCTTGGGTTGAACGCCCATGGCCTTTTTGATAGCTTCACCGTTTTTGAAAACGATAAGAGCGGGGATGCTCATAATGCCGAAGCGCATAGCGAGCTCTTCCTGCTCGTCGACGTTGACCTTGCCAACCTTGATATCGGTTCTTTCTTCTGCAATTTCGTCAACAATGGGAGAGAGCATACGGCAAGGGCCGCACCAAGAAGCCCAAAAATCCACAAGGACAGTTTTTTCGGACTTGATAACTTCTGCTTCAAAATTTTCGAGAGTAATTGTAACAACTGCCATTTTATTTCTCCTTTTCTTTTTTCTTATGTACTTCTTTCAATTTTGATATCTGCCCCGAAACAAAGAATTGAAAACGCGAAAACATTTGAGACACGAAAACAACAAACGTAGGCTTTTGTTCCGTAGCGGACGAATCGGCGGTTGCCGATTTTTTTATTCTGCGCACAAGCATCACAATGATCAGTGCCAGAGTACAAGCAATGAATGCTCCCGAAAAATCAATGAACACATCAGATAGGCGCGCACCGCGACCGTCACTGAACAGCTGATGCAATTCGTCGGTAGCCGCATACACAAGAGCGAAACCGAGAGATGCAGCATAGCGCCACAGAATTTTGCCTCGCCATGTTATAAGGAACAAAAACGAAAGCGTTGCCAAGGAACCAAACTCCAGCATGTGTGCCAGCTTTCGGATAGGGGTGTGCGCTTTGCGTACGATTGCATTTTGTTCTCCTGCTGGCTTTTCGCCATAATCTTTTGTCACCGTTTCTACAACAGCATTGGTAACTTTTTGGCTTATAGCAGCTGATTTTTTTGCGCTTTGCGAGGAAAACAAAAAGATCACCGCCATATTGCAAACAATCAACACCCCAAGCAGGATGCGCAAAAGAAGCACCTGTTTTTCTTTTTTTGTCATATAGTGAGTACTCATCCTTAATATTATTTGCGTTTTTCTAATAATATCATACCATAGTCCCTGCAAAAAAGCAAGTCCTTTTGCACGCAAGTCAAGAAAAATTCACATCACCCGCACAAAAGCAACAAAGAAAGCCATAAAAGAATGTCCGAATCCCCCTCTGTACGCGAAAGCAGCAAAATCAACCCCAAGAGCAATAGCCTATCCTTATCCCCGGCTCCTTCCCCACCGCCGAGAAGACGGCGCAAGCCTTCAAAGTTGATCGGAGATGCTGTTGGCTTTTTTTCGATAGGGGACGTGGATGATTTTTCTTCTTTTTCTTCTGTTAAATCTTCGGGGGTATCGGGAACATCTGTAATTACAGGAATACTTGGAACGGGTGAGATGTCATTTGTTTTCTCTTGTTCTGCTTCAGCACGCAAAAGACGGTCGGCAACGGGTGAGGCTTTTTCTCCTACACCGTCTCGCGAAAAAGTCCGCGGCACTTCCCTTTTAGGAGCCTTTGCCGCTGCCGTGGGCTGTTGCTGTTGCGAAAATGCCGAGCCGCCATAATGCTCGGGCAAACGGATGGGACGTTTAGAATTATCTTCATAGCGTGAATACATATCGCGTCCTCCTCAAATCATTTTTTGTAAAACGTCGCCCAAGCGCGAAAGCCCCAAAAGCATATCGATGGCACGGCAACGCTCGGGCGAAAGAAAGGGCTTGAGCGCTATCAAAAGGTCGTTGCGGCAGCCTCTGCGGTCGTGCCCTCCTCCGTGCGAAGGAGTGGCGGATGCAGGAACGGATGCCCCTTGTGAGGACTGCGTTTGTTGCATCATCGGGGCGATCATTTTCATCACATCAGGGAGTTTCGCCATCATTTCGGGGTTGGAAAGCACACGGGAGATGCCATCCGTTACCGCCTCGTTGTTCCCCAAAGGCGGCAAATTTGTGGGTTGCGGTGACGCCTCTTCTGTCGCCCCATCTCCCGACTTGCCGAGCATAGCCGAGATATTGCGGATGAGGTCGGGATTGGAGAGCAGTGTACCGAGGAGTGCGCCCGAGTCCGCGGGTTTTGGAGAGGTTGATTCGATGTCACTCATAAGGTCTTCTCCCCTCGCTTATTTTGGGTTGCGCTTGCTGCGGCGGTAGTCCTCATAGAGGCGATTGATGCCCTCAAGCTCATCCTCACCAATTGAGCCGAGTGCTGCGCGCACGCTCTCGATGCTTTGCGGATTGATGCCAAGCTGTGCGGGGTCAATGCCCGTTTCGGCGGCAATTTTTTGGATCATCTGCCCCAGCTGCTCATCATTCATAGCCAACAATCGCTTCAACATTCTTTCATCTATTTGCATAACGGTGTCTCCTTTTGCATTGAGATTTGATAGGTGTCAGTGATAGTATATGTGTGCCGGCAAAAATATGACAATTATAATCATCTGAGGTGGCTTTTAAAACAAAAGGACCGCCCACAAAACGTGGACGGTCGGATTGCTATTTGGTTTAGTTTAAAGTATGTGTGCCATCCTTTGAAACTGTTCCATCGGTGCAGTAGATAGTGTATTCTCCGGAGTATTGATCCCACAAATCACTTTTATCGATACCATCCCACTGCGCAACCGTTCCCTCAAAGGTAATGTTTGCAAGGTTGGTGCAACCACTGAACGCAGAGCTGCCAATGGTGGTAACAGAGTTAGGAATCGTTACGCTTGTAAGGTTGTCGGAGCAACCAGAGAACGCAGAATCACCTATGGTGGTGACAGAGTTGCCTATTGTAACACTCGTAAGCTTGGTGCATTCAAAAAATGCATGATTACCAATGGTGATAACAGAGTCGCCTATCGTTACGCTCCTAAGACCGGTGCAATGATAGAACGCAGAATCACCAACGCTGGTAACAGATCCTCCTATGGTTACGTTCCAAAGCCTATAGCTAGACGCAAACGCACCTTTATAGATGGTTGTGACGGAGTCGGGTAGCACAAAACTTCTATCCTCCTTACCGTGGGCATAAACAATCAATATGCTACCGTCTTTTGAATAAAGATCCCCATTGATGGATTGATATGCTGGATTGTTGTCAGCAACCACAAAGCTCGTAAGTCTGGAGCACTCATGGAAAGCCCAATCACCAATATCGGTAACAGAGTCACCTATCGTTACACTCTCAAGGTTACTGCAATCCCTGAACGCGTCCTTGCCAATGTTGGTGGCAGAGTCACCTATCGTTATGCTCTTAAGGCTGTAGCAATAATAGAATGCAGAATCGCCAATCTCGGTAACAGACTCGGGGAGTGTTATGCTCTTAAGGCTATAGCAATAATAGAATGCAGACTCACCAATGCTGGTAACAGCGTCGCCTATCGTCATACTCGCAAGTTTGGAACAATAAAAGAATGCACGATCACCGATGCTGGTAAAAGAACCGCCTATCATTACACTCGTAAGATTGGAGCACTGATAGAACGCATAGGAGCCGATACCGGTCAAAGAATCACCTATCGTTACAGTTGTAAGATTGGAGCACTGATAGAACGCATGGGAGCCGATACCGGTCAAAGAATCACCTATCGTTACACTTGTAAGATTGGAGCAACCTGTGAATGCGTGAACGCCGATGGTGGTGACTGAGTCGCCTATCGCCACGTTTGTAAGACCGGAGCAATTATGGAACGCATACTCGCCAATGGTGACGACAGAGTCGGGGATCGTTATGCTTGTAAGACCGGAACAATTATAGAACGCATAATCACCAATGCCGGTGACCGAGTTGCCTATCGTTACACTCGTAAGGTTGGAGCAATTATAGAATGTAGAATCACCGATGTCGGAGACAGAGTCAGGAATCGTTACACCCGTAAGTCCTACACAATCATTGAATGCCCTCTCGCCAATGGTGGTGACTGAGTTAGGAATTGTTACACTCGTAAGTCCTGAGCAACCGCTAAATGCCCATTTACCAATGCTGGTGACGGAGTTAGGAATTGTTACACTCGTAAGCCCTGAACAATCACCAAACGCCCCCTCGTCAATGGTGGTGACCGAGTTAGGAATGGTTACGCTCATAAGGTTGCTACAACGACAGAACACATAGTCACTGATGATGGTGAGAGAATTTGGGATCACTATACTCGTAAGGCCGGAGCAATTATAGAGCGCATAATTACCGATAGTGGTAACGGAGTCAGGAATCGTTATGCTCGTAAGACCGATGCAATTATAGAACGCATTATAATTGATAGTGGTAACAGAATCGGGAATCGTTATGCTCGTAAGGCCGGAGCAATAAGCGAACGCATTAAAGCCGATGGTGGTGACAGAATTGCCTATCGTTACGCTCGTAAGGCCCGAGCAATTATAGAACGCATTAAAGTCGATAATGGTGACGGAGTCGGGAATCGTTATACTCGTAAGACTGGAGCAATTATAGAACGCAGAACCGCCGATGGTAGTGACTGATTCACCTATCGTTACACTTGTAAGGTTGATACAAGACTCAAACCCGGCAGCGCCGATGGTGGTGACAGAATCGCCTATCGTTACGCTTGTAAGGCTGGAGCAATTATAGAACGCATAATCGCCGATGGTAATAACGGAGTCGGGGATCGTTATGCTCTTAAGGTTGGAGCAATCAGCAAACGCCGTAACGTCGATATTTGTAACCCTATACCAAGTTCCATCATTTTGAAATACCGCAGGAATATCAAGGTTTTCTCCCTCTTCACCGGTGTAGCCAATCATTTCTCGGTTACTGCTTGTAACTGAGAAATCGGTAGGTACTATCGCCTCGGTGTAGGTGTCACCGCAGTTAATACAACTATATGCTACGATACCATTTCCGGTTGTGGTCGGAGGGGTAATTGTAGAGAAGTAGGAGTGACCGAGTGCATCAACAACTGTTTGAGCAACGATAACTTCATTACATACAGAACAGTGCTTACCTTCGGTAAGACCTGTTTCGGTGCAAGTGGGAGCAACCGCATTGTCGGTAACCTCGGAGTGACCGAGAGCATCGAGATAGGTGTCCTTATACTCATCACCACAGTTTTCGCAGGTGTGAGTGGTGTAACCCTGTTCTTCGCAGGTGGGAGCCATTACAACGGGCTTGTAATCGTGACCGAGAGCGTCAACTGTTTCTTGTGCTACGAGAACTTCATTGCAAACCGAGCAATGCTTACCCTCGGTAAGACCGATTTCGGTGCAAGTGGGAGCAACCGCATTGTCGGTAATCTCGGAGTGACCGAGAGCATCGAGATAGGTGTCCTTATACTCATCACCGCAGTTTTCGCAGGTGTGAGTGGTGTAACCCTGTTTTGTGCAGGTAGGAGCAATAACAACCGCCTCATAATCGTGACCGAGAGCGTCAACTGTTTCTTGTGCTACGAGAACTTCATTGCAAACCGAGCAGTGCTTACCTTCGGTAAGACCGGTAGCGGTACAAGTAGACGCTACAGCACTGTCAAGAACCTCGGTGTGCTGATGTGTATACTCAACATCGTAATGTTTCTTGATAAACTCCACGATTTTTGGAGCGGTAAATTCTCTCATAAAGCTTTGACTTGGGTGAAGACCATCACCAAGATTCATCCCATTGCTTTCGTATTCGCTGTAAAGGTACATATCCAAAACAGGAATATCATAAAGTGCTGCAACGTATTTGATGGCATTAGCCACATCCTCAAGCTTATAACCCGCGGAGTTATTAGTATCGCAGGTTCTATATGGGAATGGTGTCATATAGAATATGAGCGCATCCTCATAATTTTGGGTAAGATATTCGGAAATTAAGAAAAGAGAGCCGTAAATTGTAGTATTATCTCGACTTTCTGTAGTTCCGAGAGGGAGACCAACATAGCAGTCGTTGACACCAAGCATAATGGATATTATGTCAGCTTTGCCTGTAAAGGAAAGAATCCTTTTTGTCATATTGGTTCTATTCAAATTGTTTTCACAGTATGTTGCGCCGCTAACTGCAAGGTTATTAAATGCCTTGAAACCAAGAGTATTGCTGACAAGCTCGGGGTACGGGTCTTCCATAAGTCCCCAGTCAACTCCGTCTATACCGTATGTGATACTATCACCAAATGTGACATATGTGAGGTCTGTAAATCTTTCATATAGATTAATCTGCTCGATTTCTTCGCAAACACCACAAACTCTCTCGAATTTTCTATCATCTGCGCTCACAGTAGAATCAATAACGCTCCATTCGGACATCTTATGTCCAAGTGCTGAAATAGTCTCTTGCGCAACAAGGACTTCTTCACAAACAGAGCAATGTTTACCCTCGGTGAAGCCGGTGATGGTGCAAGTAGGAGCGACTGCGTTATCTGTAACTTCAGTATGACCGTTTGCGTTTACTGTTGTTTGTGCAACGAGAACTTCGCTACATACAGAGCAATGCTTACCTTCAGTAAGACCTGTTTCGGTGCAAGTAGGTGCTACTGCAGAATCGATGACCTCGGTGTGTCCGTTTGCTTTTACTGTTGTTTGTGCAACAAGAATATCACCACACTCAGCGCATTTTTTGCCCTCAGTGAGACCTGTCTCGGTACAGGTAGGCGCTACTGCTGCAATGGGTTCCTCGGTGTGTATATGAGGTTCGGGAGTTGTTTCCTCGGGTGTGGTCTCTTCGGGAGTCGTTTCCTCGGGTGTTGTTTCCTCGGGTGTTGTCTCCTCGGGAGTAGTCTCCTCGGGTGTTGTCTCCTCGGGAGTAGTCTCCTCGGGTGTTGTCTCCTCGGGAGTAGTCTCCTCGGGTGTGGTCTCTTCGGGAGTCGTTTCCTCGGGTGTGGTCTCTTCGGGAGTCGTTTCCTCGGGTGTTGTCTCCTCGGGTGTTGTCTCCTCGGATGTTGTCTCCTCAGGTGTAGTCTCCTCGGGAGTAGTCTCCTCAGGTGTGGTCTCTTCGGGAGTCGTTTTCTCGGGAGTGCCGGTCGCATCTGAAGTAGTTATATTAAATGTTGGAACATTGCTTGACGCATTACACGCAGCAAAAACAAGCACGCTCACAAGTGAAAGCAGACAGAGGAGTAATGTGAGTTTGATATTTTTTTTCATAATCCTGTCCCCTTAACGTTTCAGCCCGTCGGCATTTTGTGCGTATATTATATCATATTCTTTATATTCTGTCAATGTTTTACTATGAGCTGAAGGTACTCTATGCAATTTATAGCAGTGTCAGTACATCCTTCGCCGTATCGACTACCGCAATACACTTGCATCCCTCAAGCTTTTCACGGCTTTGGTGTCCGCACGCGACAAGCACACAATCCACTCCCATTGCCGCCGCAACCTCGGCATCGTGGTCGGTGTCACCAATCATCAGGGCACGAATATCGGGATTTGCCGCTTTCCATGCCACGCCGATGTCTTTTTTGCTTTTTGCGTGGATGTTGTCGAGCCCGAGAATTCCATCAAAGCGCGAGAAGATCCCCAACTCTTGGAGCTGTCCGCGCAACATATTGACCTCACTTGCAGAAAGAATCCATTGCTCCATTCCCTTTTTGTGAAGCACATCGAGCACCTCGGGAATATCGGGATACGTAGTGGAATTTTTGGAGTATTCAAAATAGTAATCCATCCATTCGGGGGCAAGCACAGCGAAAGGCGTCTTTTCAAAATCAAAGCCCATGCGAGCATAGTAATCCTGAATAGGAAAGCCAAAAATTGAACGGTATTGCTCTATTGAAGTCACAAGCGGAAGATCGTATGCGCCAAGCAGGCGGTTCGCGCTCTTGATGCAGGCATCAACGTCGTCGTAGATGGTGCCGTTAAAATCCCAAATAATGTGTGTGTATGCTGTTTTCTTCATGATTTTTTCTCGTTTCTCTTGTAAAATGATTCACCCATAAGGGCGGAAATTGTTGGCAAGAATGCCCCTCCCACCCCCATTTTCGGACGGAGACTTTTCTTTTGTTTCCACGCTCGTCCGATAGAGGAAGGCCCCCCCTCTCTTGGCAAAATGCGTAGGTTGATTTCTCTTACCTTTTCCTGTATAATAGCACCATGCGGTGGATGAACCGCCGCAAATTTACAGAAAAGGAGTGATTGATATGGTCACGACAACAAATCGGCCGCGCCGCTCAATTGCGCGACGCTGGCTGTGTGCTCTGTTTGCCGCACTGATGCTTGTAAGCGTGCTGACGGTGGGTGCGTTTGCCGCCTCCCCCGCACACCCCAAGGACTCGGTAGACACCGATGTCTATCTTGACGGCATCGAAATTCTTGACGGCGACTGTGTAATATGGCGCGACGTCACCTTTGTTCCCCTGCGTAAGTTTTGCAATCTGTTTGACGGCTGCAGCTTCTCGTGGAACGGAAAAACCAATACCGCAACGGTGAAAACCGAAAGCGGCATGACGCTCATTATTCAGTCGGGTGCGCTTTACATCTATGCAAACGGACACTACTTCTACACCGTTGAGGCTGTGCAGAACTGGGGCGGTAGCCTTTACGTTCCCATTCGTCCACTGGCGCGTGCCTTCAATGCCACCCTTGCGTGGAACAATTCTTTGCGTGCGGTAGAAATGAAATCCCCTGCAGGCAAGCCCTTAGTTTCTTGGGCAAATTATAATGAGGACGACCTCTATTGGCTCGCCCGTATTATTTCGGCAGAGGCGAAGGGTGAATCTCTCAAGGGTCAGATTGCCGTTGGTAACGTGGTGCTCAATCGCGTGCGCCACAAGTCCTACCCCAACACCATCTATGGCGTTATTTTTGACCGCAAGCACGGCACGCAGTTCTCTCCCGTTTCCTTTGGCACTATTTACAACGAACCCTCGGCTTCGTCTGTCATTGCCGCAAAAATTTGCTTGGAAGGATACTCTATTTCCAATTCTGCTCTGTTCTTTATGAACCCTCGTATTGCTACAAACAACTGGATTTCAAAAAACAGACCATATGCCTTTACCATCGGCAACCACGATTTTTACAACTAAATAGCAACAAGGAGCAGAATGGGGATGGTTCGCGTTTGCGGGCCATCCCCAATTTTTTAATCAATTTGCTTTAATTCGCAGATTTAAGACCCAAGGAGCCTGTGTAACTCATAACAGCATTGTACGCCGCAAGTGCATCCTCGTAGGTTTTGTATGCTTCGCTATTCTTGTATTCATCGCTATCTTTATCTACACCCTCCTCAGGTGTGGGCTCTACGGGAAGAACACCTGCATAAGTCCAACCCTCTTCATAGAGAGCATTGCAGCGACCGAAAGCTGCTTCACCGATGGGAGCAGGACGTTTTTCGAGATTGGAGGGATCCTTGGAATACTCGGGATATTTGGCGGCAATAAATTCAGAATCCTTATAAATACCAAGGCTTGCGGGCAACGTGACGCTTGCCAGAGCTGTGCAGTTGTGGAAGGCTTCCTTGCCAATGATAAGCGTTCCCTCATTGATAACAACAGATGTAAGTGCTTTACATTCAAAGAATGCACCAACACCAATAGCCTTAACGGAGGCAGGTATTGTAACGCTCTCCAAAGCAGCACAGTCCCAAAAAGCACTGTCCTGAATTTCGGTCAATTTAGAGCCTTCCTCAAAGGTAATCGTTTTGAGCAAGGAGCAATTGATAAAAGCTCCCTTGCCAATTTCGGTTACGTATGCGGGAATAGAAAGTGTTTCGAGAGCCACGCAGTCTCTAAACGCGTAATCTGCAATGGTAAAGGTATGCTTGCTGATATCAAACTTAGCATCGTGCTCAAGATAAGCTGCCTCGGTGGGAAAATGCAAGGTCTTGATGCTGGAAGTGGTTTTGAAAGCCAGCTTACCGACACCAACAATGCGCAAATACTTATCGGGCTCCTTTTCTCTTTCGTTGCCGGGAACCTTCAAGTATGCGGGAATCGTTACATCGTGTGCTTTGTCATTGGTAGTGGAAAATCCGGAAACAACGACAGTTTCACTGTCAACGTTCTCAAAATAAAACGTATTGCCGTTGTCGTCCGTCCACGAATCAACAACAACCGTGACTTCCCTGTATTGTTCGTCATCGTTACCGTCTTGTTTATCTTTGTTACCGCAGGCAACAATGGAGAACACCATCAATCCTGCCAACAAAATTGCGAGAAGTTTTTTCATAATCTTCCTCCTGCGAAAATACATATATATAAGATTATACAAGATGCGAGTTAAAAAGTCAATAGATTTTTCTCGATTCTTTGTAAATATTTTGTTATTTGACCCCACTTTTGCTACACAAAACGGCATTTATATGCCGTCTCCCCCTCTTTTGTGCCCTCACTATTGACAAGCATTGGCTTGTGTTGTATAATGAATTAGAGAATAAGTTTGCTGGAGGACTCTGATGTTATCGTCAACATTTAGTGCGGGACTGTGCGGTATAGACGGCTTTCCCGTAACGGTAGAGTGTAACCAAAAGAATAATTTGGAGGGCTTTGACCTGGTAGGCCTGCCCGATATGGCAGTGCGCGAGGCAAAGGAACGCGTCAGAACCGCTTGCTACAATAGCGGTTACAGCTTCCCCTATGCGCGCATCACCGTCAATCTCGCCCCCGCCGACCGCAAAAAAGAGGGCTCTGCCTTTGATGCGGCCATTCTTTGCGCCATTTTTCACAGCAGCGGCATCATTCGCCGACACGTGGATATGCGTGGTAAGTGCATTGTGGGCGAGCTTTCACTCTCGGGTGAATTGCGTGGTGTGCGCGGCATTTTGTGTATGTGCGTGGCCGCAAAGGAGCATGGCTTTACCGAGTTCTATGCTCCCGTAGAAAATGCCTACGAGGCCGCCGCAGTAGAAGGTATCACAGTTTATGCCGTTCCCAATATTCGCGCGCTCGTGATGCACCTCAACGGAGAAGCTTCTCTTTCTCCCGTAGAATATGACCGCAGTGCTTTTTCGGATGCCGTAACCCGACACGCGCTTGATTTTATCGACGTGCGCGGACAGGCAATGGCAAAACGCGCTATGGAGATTGCCGCCGCAGGCGGACACAACATCCTGCTCATTGGCCCTCCCGGCACGGGTAAATCGATGCTTGCCAAGCGTCTGCCCACCATTCTCCCACCCCTGACCTTTACAGAAGCGATTGAAACAACCAAGGTACACTCTGTTTCGGGAACTCTTCCCGAAGGTGTCTCTTTGCTCTCTGCACGTCCTTTCCGTTCTCCTCACCACACAATGAGCCCCGTAAGCCTTGTAGGTGGCGGCATCAACCCGATGCCGGGTGAGATTTCGCTTGCCAACAACGGTGTGCTTTTCCTTGATGAGCTCCCCGAGTTCCCCAAGCAGGTTACCGATGCGCTGCGTCAGCCCCTTGAGGACCGTCGCGTGACCATTACTCGCGCCAACGGACGTGTGACATTCCCCTGTTCTTTTATGCTGGTGGGTGCTATGAACCCTTGCCGTTGCGGATATTTCGGCCATCCTACACACCCCTGCACCTGCCGTCCCGATGACGTCAAGCGTTATATCTCCCGCATCAGCGGACCGATGCTTGACAGAATGGATATTCAAATAGAGCTCCCCTCTCTTTCCTACGACGAAATTTCCGCGCCCGATCCGAAAGCCGATACCTCGGCTACCATTCGCGAGCGTGTGACCGCCGCTCGCAAATTTGCACGTGAACGTATGGGTG
>SVQS01000202.1 GCA_015065205.1 Oscillospiraceae bacterium | reverse complement strand
CCCGCTACGCGGACGATTTCCTCGTCAAGGTCAAAAAACGCGCGCTTTGTTTCTTTTGCCAAAAGCTTGCCGACAGTGCTTTTTCCTGCACCGGGCATTCCCGAAAGAACGATGTTTTCGGTTTTGTTTAAGAGTTCAAGATAAATGTGTTCGGTAGTTTCCCCTTCATAGACAGTATCAAGGAAAAGCTCGGACGCGCGCACCGCTTGAGCAACAAGCATATAAAGTCCCCCCTCGGCAGGGATGCCGCGCTTCTTTGCATCCAAAATCAATTTTGTGCGAAGCGGATTATAAATGGCATCAATAACACCCGAGAGGTTTGAAAATACAGAAATGTCTACGGGCGTGGCTTCGGTATTTGGGTACATTCCAACCGGAGTTGTGTTGATAAGCACATCAACGTCGATATGATCTGCCGTTAGGTCGGTATAGGTAATGACACCCTCACCGACTGTACGGCTGACGGTCAAAATTTGGCCAGCTCCCAGAAAATGGGCTACTGCGTGGGCTGTTTTAGAGGTGCCACCTGTACCAAGAATAGCTACTTTTTTATTTTGGAGTGTAATGCCTGCGTGCTCAATGAGCGACTGCAGACCGTAAAAATCGGTGTTATATCCCCACAGCTCTCCCCTTCGATTGACAATGGTATTGACCGCTCCAATCTCCTTTGCTCTTTTGCTGATATGCGAAAGATATGGGATGACTGTGGTTTTGTAGGGAATGGTCACATTGATGGCGCAAAAGTCCTTTGTCTCTAAAAATGCACCGATTTCATCACGAGCGAGCTCGACGAGCGTATAAGGATTGCTTTTGAGCTTTTGATGTATTTCTGCCGAAAAGCTATGCCCTAATTTTTCGCCAATCAGACCGTATTGCATACTGTGACCTCCCTTCTGTTATTTTCTTTTTGGTTTATTTCGGAAAATCCGTTCCGAAGCGGAGTGCGAACAAATCGCACAAAACGAGTGCCGCAACACTGTCTACAACTACACGTGCGCGGTGGATAATGGCGGGGTCGTGTCTACCCTGCAAGGTAAGGGTTGCGTTCTGACCGCTTGTCAAATCAACACTCTCTTGCTCTTGGAAGATAGAGGGTGTAGGCTTGACGGCACAGCGGAAGATAACGGGCATTCCGTTTGTAATGCCGCCGTTAATACCGCCGTTGTGATTTGTGGTAGTGATCACGCGCCCGTTTTGCATACGCAAGCCGTCATTGGCTTGACTGCCGTGCAGATCTGCCACACCAAAGCCTGTTCCAAACTCCACGCCTTTAATTGCGGGAATAGAGAAAAGTGCGTGAGAGAGCATTCCCTCAACGGTATCGAACCAAGGCTCGCCAATACCGGCGGGAAGTCCTATAACAGCCGTCTCCAAAATACCGCCAACACTATCCCCCTCGCTTGCGGCATCCTCGATGCAAGCACGCATCAGGTCTGCTTTTTGGGAATCGAGCACGGGGAACGTAAGGTCGGCAAGAGTTTCGATATCGGATTCGTAAGAGCCAAAGGAGCGGTCGCATATATCGGAAATACGGGAAATATGCGTGCCTATCAGGATGCCGTTCTGTCGCAGAGCGGAAATCGCGATAGCACCTGCGGCTACGAGTGCGGCGGTGATGCGACCGGAAAAATGTCCGCCACCGCGGTGGTCTTGATAACCGTGGTATTTACATTCTGCCGTATAATCGGCGTGACCGGGGCGTGGCAGATTGCGAGTATAATCACCCGAGCGTGTATTGGTATTGGGGATGAGAATACACAAAGGAGTTCCTGTGGTCTTCCCCTCAAACACACCGCTAACGATGCGAAATTCATCGTTCTCAACACGAGGGGTCGAGATCTTGCCCTGCGGACGGCGCAGAGAAAGCTGATGGCGGATAAAGGCTTCATCAATAGCAAGTCCGGGAGCTAATCCATCCAGAACTGCGCCGATATATTCGCCGTGGCTTTCGCCAAAGAGCGTAACGGCTACGCTTTGTCCAAACGTATTTTTCATTGCTTTATTCTCCAATCTGCTCTCGGATATAGGCTTGCCAATCCTCGTGCGGCATTTTTTCGATGCGATAGGAGCCAACAGCATCAACGAATACAACGTTAACCGAGCTTCCCTCACATTTTTTATCGTGTGTTGTCAAATTTAAAATCATTTCAAGATCTCCCTCAACCTTGGTCGGGAGTTCCAGCGATTGCAAAACTGCAATCAAACGCGTGCGCACATCGGGTGCACACATTGGTATCATTCCAAGAGCGACACACTCGCCGTGATAAAGTTTTTCAAAACTCTCGCCCTCAATGCCGTGACCAAGCGTGTGACCAAAATTGAGAATGCGGCGCAGACCGCTCTCCTTCTCGTCCTGCTCTACAACGGCTTTTTTGATGCGCAGGGAACGTTCGATAACAGTATCGATATTCTTCATTGCTTCGCCATGCTCAAAAAGCTCAAAGAGCTCGGCATCAGATGTCAAAGCCATTTTAACAGCCTCGGCAAGTCCATTTGCAATCTGTCTTTTGGGAAGCGTGGAGAGCACCTCGGGGTCAACAATAACAGCACGCGGCTGATAGAAAGCACCTACGATATTCTTTACTCCGCCAAAGTTAACGGCAACCTTGCCACCGATGGATGAATCCACCTG
>SVQS01000028.1 GCA_015065205.1 Oscillospiraceae bacterium | reverse complement strand
ATGTTCAATTTTGGACGTGCGCGCTCCAAAAGGCGCGCGAGCTGTAGGGTATAGTGTGAGGGGGTAACGAGATTGATGTTGTGCGCACCCGCATCCTGCAAGCGCAGCATCGCATCAAGGAGTGCATCGTCACTCATTTTGCGACCAACGCCGCCGTGACTGATGGCGCGGTTTTGACAGAACACGCAGCGCAGATTGCATCCGCCGAAAAATATCGTTCCCGACCCGCGAGAGCCGCTGATGGGCGGTTCTTCCCACGCGTGCAGCCCCGTGCGTGCGACCAAAAATTCATCGGGGGAGACGCAAAAGCCGTAGCTTTCCCCATCTCGGTCAAGATTACATTCCCTTGGGCATTGACGGCAAATCATAGCGTTCCTCCTTTTGCAATTTTCTTTATTGTAACACACTTTTTAAAAAAATGCAACAAAAATTTGCTGTATTGACATAAAGGATGTTTTGTGGTATAATAAAACGAAAGCCAAATCAAATTGGAGCACTTTTATGAATTTCGAATTTTTTATGATGAGTATTGCGCTTGGCGCAGGACTTGCAATGGATGCTTTTTCGGTATCTCTTGCCAACGGCTTGAATGAGCCTTGTATGGGTGCCAAGAAAATGTGCGGTGTTGCAGGTGTTTTCTCTCTTTTCCAGTTTGCTATGCCGCTCATCGGTTGGGTGTGTGTACATACCATCATGCAATATTTCGCATTTTTCGGAAAGCTTATTCCGTGGATCGCACTTGGACTTCTCGGTTACATTGGCGGTAAAATGCTGTATGAGGGCATTGCCTGCAAGGGAGAAGAGGATTGCGGATGCACGTCCATCGGTCTTTCGGCACTCTTGGTGCAGGGTGTAGCCACCTCTATTGATGCTCTTTCCGTTGGCTTTACCATTGCCGAATACGATTGGCTGATGGCGCTCGTTTGCTGTCTTGTCATTGCCATTGTCACCTTCATTTTGTGCGCTATTGGACTCCTTTTGGGCAAGACCTTTGGCACAAAGCTTGCGGGTAAGGCATCCCTTTTCGGCGGTGCAATTCTTATCATTATCGGTCTTAAAATCTTCATTGAAGGCGTTTTCTTGGCATAATAGCAAAAGGGCAGAGGAAAAAACTTTGCACATTTGCTTTATGATACAAAACAAAAACAGGAGGTTTTTATGGAAAAATTTTTAGATTGGATCATCCCCATTTTGCAGGATGTAGGTCTCAAGCTCTTGATTTCGATCGCTATTTTTATTGTTTGTCGATTCATCATTAAGACTGTTGTCAAGGCATTGCGAACAGGTAAGGCTTCACAAAAAATGGAGCCGACTGTGGCACATTTCCTTGCAAACTTTGTCAACATTGTTTTGTACATTATTCTTGCAGTTACCATTATCGCCATTATGGGCGTGCCGATGGCATCTGTTGTTGCAGCCATTGCCTCGGCAGGTGTTGCTATCGGTCTTGCCTTGCAGGGAGCGCTCAGCAACTTTGCAGGCGGCATTATGATTTTGCTTTTCCACCCCTTCCGCGTGGGAGACTTTATCGAGGTTAACGGTTTTTCAGGTACGGTTGACGATATTGATGTTTTTTATACATTCCTCAAAACGCCGGATAATAAAGCTGTTACCGTTCCCAACGGCAGCATTATGAGCAATTCTGTGGTCAACTATTCGGTTAACGGCACGCGCCGCGTGGAGTTGAACATCGGCGTGGCTTACGGTAGTGATATCGACCGTGTGAAGGCGATCCTTTTAGAGGAAGCTGCACGTCACGAGCTGGTTCTTTCCGATCCCGAACCTTTCTGCCGCCTTTCCACACAGGGGGATAGCGCATTGAATTTTGTTCTGCGCGTTTGGACAAATACATCGGACTATTGGCAGGTGAATTTCGACCTGCTTGAAGCAATTCATAAGCGACTTGAGGCTGAGGGCATTGAAATTCCGTTCCCGCAGATCGATGTTCATATGAAGCAATAATTGTTGTGAAAGGCTCCTCGCAATGCCGAGGAGCTTTTTGTTATTTTGGTGTTGTTTTTCTTAAAACTGCGTGTTTTTTGTTGACTTTGTAATTTTACTGTGTTATAATATTACAATGTAAAGTTACGATTAAAAAACGAAAGGAACACTTGTAGGAGTTATGCTGAAAAAACTTGCAAAATGTGTGCGGGAATACAAAGGAACAGCCATCTTAACGCTCTTGTTGATGGTTGGCGAAGCAATCATCGAAACGCTTATTCCCTTTGTAACTGCCACCTTTTTGATCAACAAAATTCAAGAACAAGGAAAGAACTTGGATATGGGCTATATTCTGGCTGTTGGCGGTGTTTTGGTGCTGATGGCTGTGGTATCCCTGACCTGTGGAGGACTTGCGGGCTTTACGTCGGCACGCGCTTCGGCGGGCTTTGCTAAAAATCTGCGCCACGATATCTTTGCAAAGATTCAATCCTTTAGCTTTGGCAACATCGACAAATTTTCATCCGCCTCGCTTGTTACGCGCATCACAACCGACGTGCAAAACGTGCGTATGGCGTTTATGATGATCATCCGCACAGCAGTGCGCAGCCCCTTGATGCTCATCTTATCCATTGCAATGTCGGCCTTTATGGGCGGTTGGCTTGCCGTTACCTTTGTGGTAGTCATTCCCGTGCTGGGCGGCGGTCTTTGGCTGGTGAGCAAAAAGGCAATGCCTGCATTCCGTCGCGTGTTCAAAAAATATGACCGACTCAACGAATCCATCGAAGAGAACGTGCGCGGTATGCGTGTAGTTAAAGGATTTTCTCGCGAGGACTATGAAAAAGAGAAGTTCGCGGGTGCGGCAGACTCTATTTGTGAGGACTTCACTCGTGCCGAGCGCATCGTGGCACTTAATACGCCTCTGATGAACTTCTGTATGTATTTCAATATGACCGTTGTCCTGTTGCTGGGCTCTTTTATGGCTATCAACGGCATTAAAGGCGTGCAGATCGGTCATATCTCCGCACTCCTGACCTACGGTATGTCTATTCTGATGTCTCTTATGATGCTTTCGATGATCTACGTAATGCTTACGATGTCTGCACAAGCCGCCAAGCGTATTTGCGAGGTGCTGGATGAGGTTCCTGATATGAGTGAAGTCGAAAATCCCATCACCGAGGTCAAGGACGGCTCTATCGATTTTGAAAACGTTAATTTCAAATACTCCGCACAGGCGCAAAAGTTTGCCCTGTTTGATATTGATTTGCACATTGATTCGGGCATGACTGTTGGTATCATTGGCGGAACGGGCTCGAGCAAATCAACGCTCGTTCAGCTCATTCCTCGTCTGTACGACGTAACCGAGGGCGCTGTTAAGGTTGGCGGTGTAGACGTTCGTGACTATTCGATTGAAAGCTTGCGTAACAGCGTAGCCGTAGTTCTGCAAAAGAATCTTTTGTTTGCAGGTAGCATCAAAGACAATCTGCGCTGGGGTAACCCCGATGCAACCGATGAGCAAATGGAAGAAGCCTGCCGTCTGGCACAGGCCGATGAGTTTGTGCGTTCCTTCCCCGATGGCTATGACAGTATGATTGAGCAGGGTGGTACCAACGTTTCGGGTGGACAAAAGCAACGCCTTTGTATTGCACGTGCTCTTTTGAAACGACCCAAAATTCTTATCCTTGACGACTCCACCAGCGCGGTGGATACCAAGACCGATGCCTTTATTCGCGCGGGCTTTAAGTCCTACATTCCCGAAACCACCAAGATCATCATTGCACAACGCATCTCTTCGGTGCAGGATGCCGACTTGATTTTGGTAATGGAAAACGGCAAGATTGCCGACCGCGGCACGCACGAGGAGCTTCTCAAAACCAGCGAAATCTATCGCGAGGTTTGGGAGCAACAAACGAACGGAGGTGACCAAAATGAAGCAGTTTAATCCCTCCGCAGCCCACAAAGGGGCAAATCAGTATTCCATGATGCGTCCTCCCAAGCGTAAGCTTAACGTAGGAATGTTGAAGCGTCTTTTCAAAATGCTCTTTGACTTCTATCCTGTGCTTCTCCCTGTTTCCATTGTTTGCATTATCTTTTGTGCTGTTACCTCTGCCATCCCCGCTATCTTCCTCAAAGAGGTTACCAACGCCATCACCTACGCGTGGGAAAACAGCGTGGCGTGGGATGCTGCAAAGCATGATATCATTCCCAAGGTAGGAGTTCTTCTTGGATTCTACGTTGTGTCTATCATAGCAATCACGCTTGAGACACAGCTGATGGCAGGCATTACGCAAAGCTTTTTGAGCAAGATGCGTAAGGCACTTTTTGCAAAAATGCAAAACCTGCCCATTAAGTATTTTGATACCAATAAGCACGGCGACATTATGAGCCGTTATACCAACGATATCGATACGCTCCGTCAGCTTGTGGGACAGTCGCTCCCTACGCTTATTCGTGCAAGTGTAATCGTTATCAGCGTGTTCTTCATTATGCTGTATTACAGCCTGTATCTTACGCTCATTCTCCTCTTGGGCGTAGTATTGATGGTTACCGTAACCAAATTCTTTGGCGGCAACTCCGCGCATTTCTTCATCCGTCTGCAAAAATCGCAGGGTAAACAAGAAGGATTTGTGCAGGAGATGATGAACGGCCAAAAGGTCGTTAAGGTATTCTGTCATGAAGAGACGAGCCAGGCAGACTTTGACGAAATCAACAACGAGCTCTTTGAGGTCGGCTACCGCGCACACGCAAGTGCCAATATGCTCGGCCCCATCATTATGAACATCGGTAACGTGCTTTACGTTATTCTTGCTATGGTGGGGTGCCTGTTCCTTGTGGGGGACATTCCCAACCTCGGTATCCAAAGCCTGTTCACGGGTCTGGTTGCCATCGATGCGGGTATTATTGTGTCTTTCCTCTCTATGGCAAAGCAGTTTACGGGTAACATTAACCAAGTTTCACAGCAGATCAACTCTGTTGTTATGGCTATGGCAGGTGCCGAGCGCGTGTTCACGCTGATGGACGCTGAACCTGAAGTCGATGATGGCTACGTGACCCTCGTTGACGCCGAAATTCTTGCGGACGGAACCATTCGCGAGGTTGATCACCACACGGGCGAGTGGGCATGGAAGCATCCCCACAGCGACGGAACCGTTACCTATCAGCATCTGCGCGGTGATGTGCGTATGACCGACGTGGATTTTGCATATGAAGAGGGCAAGCCCGTTCTGCACGACGTCAGCGTATTTGCCGAGCCCGGACAAAAGGTTGCCTTTGTTGGCGCTACGGGTGCAGGTAAAACCACCATTACAAACCTGATCAATCGTTTCTACGACATTGCAGACGGCAAAATTCGATACGACGGCATCAATATCAACAAAATTAAAAAATCCGACCTGCGCCGCTCGCTCGGCATCGTTTTGCAGGAAACAAACCTATTTACGGGAACGGTTATCGATAACATTCGCTACGGTAAGCTCGATGCCACCGACGAGGAGTGTATGGAAGCCGCAAAGCTTGCGGGTGCACACGATTTTATCACGCGTCTGCCTGAGGGCTATCAAACCGAGCTGACCAACAACGGTGCAAACCTTTCGCAGGGACAAAGACAGCTCATCGCCATTGCGCGTGCCGCTGTTGCCGATCCCCCCGTTATGATCCTCGATGAGGCAACGTCCTCTATCGACACACGTACCGAGGCTATTGTGCAAAAGGGAATGGATGCCTTGATGAAGGGCAGAACAGTATTCGTTATTGCACATCGCCTCTCTACCGTTCGCAATTCCGATGTGATCATGGTTCTTGACCACGGTCGCATCATCGAGCGAGGAAACCACGAAAAGCTGATTGCCGAAAAGGGACAGTACTATCAGCTTTACAAAGGTGTATTCGAATTGGAATAAGAAAAGGGAAGTGACGGTATGAAAAAATCTATCGTTTCAAGTTCTGAACTCCGTCGCATGGCGGCTTTGGTGGTTAAGACTTTGAAAGAGAAGCAAGCCGCTGTAGCAACGGCAGAATCCTGCACGGGTGGATTGATTGCCAAAAGTGTGACCGATATTGCAGGGAGCTCTGCCGTTCTCGCGGGCGGAATGGTGACCTATACAAACCGCATCAAAATCGATGTTTTGGGCGTTGATGAGAACATCATCAAGGAACACTCCGAGGTCAGCTACGCTTGCGCAGAGGCTATGGCAAAGAGAGCCAAAGAAGTGTTTGGCACCGATTACGCACTCTCGGCAACGGGCTACGCAGGCCCCGGTGGTGGGACGGAAAAAGATCCCACAGGTACCGTTTATGTCGGTATTGCTACACCGAGAGGTGTTCGCACCGAGCGCATTTGCGTAGAGAATGCAACACGAGCACAGGTGCGCAACACAGTAACACATCACGCATTTGAAATGTTACTTGCTGAAATTTAATAATATTTTCAAGGGGGAACTTCTTGCAAGAAGTTCCCCCTTTGACCCCCTCAAGAACTCTCTCACAACATTAACAAAATAGAGCTTGAAGTTTACGGACAGACAGTTGGCGCGAGGTAAAACCTCGCTTTTGCTACCGCGAGCAGCTAGGTACCGCCAAGACCCTATCTGCTAAGAGAGTTGTTTTGCGGTGTTTATATATGCGCCGGGATATGTTTTTTATCTTTGCTTCAGTTTTTATAATCTTGTATTAAAACCTTGAGTTTTCTGCTTGACATTTTGTTGTGGATGTAGTAAAATGGAGATAGAAAAATGAAGATAGAAAAATGAAAGGAGCCTGAAGATGAAAAAGACGACATTGATTATCCTTCTTTTGACTTTATCTATTTTGTTCAGTAGTTGCGAACATATGTTCGGTTATGAAAAATATACCAACATCAACGATTACTCCAAAATTTTTGAACTGACCGAAATTCGATACGATGAAGATGCAATGGTAATGTTTCCGCTCGATGTCGAGGGGTTGAATGTTCAAAATTTCTATTTTGAATGGGGACTCGATTTTGTTGGCAGTGCGGATGTAGAATTTCTTTTGTCGGTAAAATATGATAATGCACAATTACAAAAAGAAATTGAGCGACTTCGTTCGTTAGCGGATGGAAAAATTGTTCACGACACCCAAACTTTTGCTTTTGAGGCTTATGTTTTGATACTTGGTTACAATTCCACAAATTATTACGCGCTTGTTGATGGGAACACGGTACATTATGTTATGCTGCAAATTGTTGCTCTTGACAACATCAACATCGATAAGAATTTGCTACCTAAAGGATACGAGAAACTTGGTGATGTGAAAGGTTTTTCGTTCAATGTTTTTGAAGATTGATTTGATAAAACCATCAAACAAAAACGCGGAAGTTGCGACTTCCGCGTTCTGTTTTTATTCTTAACAACTCTCTTAGCGGATAGGGTCTTGGTGGGTCTCGCTGCGGCTCGTGCCACAAAAGTTGTCTGCGGCAACTTGACGTTTTGACATTCAACTACGCTCATTCTTCTTAGCGCGCGGGGTCTTGGAGGTGCCCACGCGCTCGCGATAGCCAAAGCGAGCGTTGCGCTCGCGCCGACTGTCTATCCGAAAACTAACAACTCTATTTAGCGATTTACTGTTAGAGAGTTTTTGAGGGGGTCAAAGGGGGAACTTTTTGCAAAAAGTTCCCCCTTGAAAATTCTTATTTTACAAACTCATTATAAATGGCGGTGAGTGCCTTTTCAAGGTCGTGTTCTTCCACGCCGATGATGATGTTCAGCTCGCTCGAGCCCTGGTCGATCATGCGGATGTTGATGCCTGCATTGGAGATAGCAGAGAACACACGCGCTGCGGTACCTTTTGCCTTTACCATACCGCGACCTACAACGGCAAGAAGTGCGAGTCCGTCCTCGATCACAACGCTATCAGGTCTGACGCGTTTGTTGATAGAGGAGAGAATACGTTCTCTCTTGAACTCATCCTTGATGCAAGCAGATGAGAGGATCACGCTCATCGTGTCAACGCCTGAGGGCAGATGCTCAAAGGAGATGTCGTTGTCCTCAAGAACGTCCAGCACGCGGCGACCGAAACCGATTTCGGCGTTCATCATATCCTTTTCGATGTGGATGACCGAGAAGCCACGTTTACCGGCAACACCGGTGATGATGTGCTCGCTGTCGTATTCCGAGGTAGCGGAAACGATCATCGTGCCGGGGGCAGAGGGCTCGTTTGTATTACGAATGTTGATCGGAATGCCCGCGTAGCGAACAGGGAAGATCGCATCCTCGTGCAAAACAGATGCGCCCATATAAGAAAGTTCGCGCAATTCGCGATAGGTGATGGTCTTAATGGGCAGAGGATCGTTGACGGTGCGGGGGTCTGCCATCAGGCAACCCGAAACGTCGGTCCAGTTTTCATAAAGGTCGGCGTCAGCTGCGCGCGAAACGATAGAACCTGTAATATCCGAACCGCCACGGCTGAATGTCTTAATGGTGCCGTTGGGCATAACACCGTAGAAGCCGGGAATGACGGCATACTGATGCTTTTTGAGCTCCTCGCGCATGATTGTATTTGTCTTTTCTTCATCAAAAGTACCGTTCTCGCGGAAGTAGATTACAGACTCGGCATCAATAAAATCGAATTTGAGATACTTTGCCAAAATGAGGGAGTTGAGATACTCACCGCGGCTTGCGGCAAAGTCTCTACCGGAATAGTGCTCGATCGCGTTGCGAATATAGTCGAGTTCGCCCGAAATATCAAAATCGAGACCGAGATCTGCAATAATCGAGTTATAACGATCGCAAATTTTTTGATAGTACTCACCAATATCCTTGCCCTGACGTACAAGCTCATAGCAGTGGTAGAGCATATCGGTTACCTTTTCGTCGTCCTTAAATCTCTTGCCGGGGGCAGAGGCAACAACGTAGCGGCGGGCCGGATCAGCGGCGACGATTGCGGCTACACGGCGGAATTGATTGGCATCTGCCAGCGAGGAACCGCCAAATTTTACAACTTTCATTTCCATACTTGGGTTTCCTTTCATTCTCACAAGGCGTGAGAAGGGTCAAATTTTATTACTTACTATATTATACGAAAAAGAAAGCCGTTTGTCAAGAAGAAAAACGATAAAAGGCGAAGAAAAGCAATTGGAATATCTTTTTGCAAAACGAAGGGGTAAAGATTTTTTCTTGACACTTTCCTTCTTACGTGCTATATTCGGGTGGAGAAGAGCCAACTGTGCTTTATTCCGATCATTATCCAATCCTTTGCTTGGTCGAAAAAAGATAAAAAACCAAGAAATGTGTTAATGGAATTGGAACAAAACTATTGACAAACAGAAGTTAGAGTGATATAATTATCAGTAATAATAAAAAACGTTGACCGAAAACAAGTAGGGAATCCCCACGTGCACAGAGAACTGTCGGACGGTGCGAGACAGGGACAAGGGGTTGCCGAATACAGTTCGCGAGTTTCGTACCGAACGCCAACGGCTTGTAGGCTACGACGGGCAGCCCGTTACAGCGCACAAAGAGGTTTGCCGAGTGGCAAACAACAGAGGTGGTACCGCGGTCTTTTTTACCGTCCTCTGCGCTTGTCGCAGAGGGCGGTTTTTGTATTGGTCTAAAAGGAGAATAACATGACAATTATCGATTTGTTAAATCAAAATGCATCGCTTTACGGAGAGGAAACAGCACTCGTCGAGATCAATCCTTGCTTTGAGCCGGAAAGCCGCTTGACCTGGAAGGACTACTCCCTGATGCAGCCCGAACCCGGTAAACCTTTCCGCCGTTCCTTGACGTGGGGAGAGTTTGAGGCAAAGGCCAATCGTTTTGCCAATCTCCTCTTGACGCGCGGATGCAAAAGAGGAGAGAAGGTTGCCATTCTTTTGATGAACTCCATCGAGTGGCTCCCCATCTATTTTGGCGTTCTCAAAGCGGGTGCTATCGTCGTGCCGCTCAACTACCGTTACGTGGCAGATGAGATCAAATATTGTCTCGAAAAGGCAGATTGCTCGATGCTGGTTTTTGGTCCTGAGTTTGTTGGCCGTATGGAACAGATCTGTGACCGCCTGCCCGATATTAAGCATATGTTCTACGTTGGTGAGGACTGCCCGTCCTTTGCCGACAGTTATGATAAAATGATTGGCTACTGTGATTCCAAAGCCCCCCAGATGACGATTGAAGAGAACGACGATGCCGCTATCTATTTTTCATCGGGTACAACAGGTTTTCCCAAGGCTATCCTGCACGCACACCGCAGTCTCATCCACGCGGCACGTGTGGAACATAACCATCACGGGCAAACACACAACGACGTCTTTCTCTGCATCCCGCCTCTGTATCACACGGGCGCAAAAATGCACTGGTTTGGCTCTCTGATGAGCGGTAGCAAGGCAGTGCTCCTCAAGGGTACGCGCCCTGAGTGGATCTTCAAGGCCGCCTCCGACGAGCGTTGCTCTATCGTTTGGTTGCTTGTTCCGTGGGCGCAGGATATGCTCGACGCCATTGAGCGCGGCGACGTCAAGCTTGAGGATTACGACCTCGACCAATGGAGATTGATGCACATCGGTGCACAGCCCGTTCCGCCCTCTCTCATTCGCCGTTGGCTCAAGGTGTTCCCGAAGCACGAATACGACACTAACTACGGTCTTTCCGAGTCCATCGGTCCCGGCTGTGTGCATCTGGGTGTGGAGAACGTGCACAAGGTCGGTGCTATCGGCAAAGCAGGTTATGGTTGGCAGGTTTGCATTATCAACGAGCAGGGGAACGTTGTTCCGCGCGGCGAGGTTGGCGAGCTTTGCGTTAAGGGCCCCGGTGTTATGAAATGCTATTACAAAGACAAAGAAGCCACCGACGAGATCTTACACGGTGATTGGCTCCTCACAGGAGATATGGCAATGGAAGACGAGGATGGCTTTATCTTCCTTGTCGACCGTAAAAAAGACGTTATTATCACAGGTGGAGAGAACCTCTACCCTGTACAAATAGAAGATTTTATCCGCAAGCACGATGCTGTCAAGGACGTAGCTGTCATTGGCTTGCCCGATCCTCGCCTTGGCGAGATTGCCGCTGCGATTGTAGAAATCAAGGAAGGGTACACCCTAACAGAGGAAGAATTGGAGCGCTTCTGTGCGCCGCTTCCTCGCTACAAGCGTCCCCGTCGCATCATTTTTGCCGAGGTTCCGCGCAATCCTACGGGTAAGATCGAGAAGCCGAAGCTTCGCAGCATCTATTGCGGCGAGAGTCTTGTGGCACAGCAGATAGAAGGCTGAAAAGGAGAACTGTTATGAAAAAGTTAATGCTTGGTAACGCAGCCGTAGCGCAAGGAGCGTATGAGGCAGGCGTACATCTTGTTTCCTCTTACCCGGGAACGCCCAGCACCGAGATCACCGAGTGCATGGCAACCTATCCCGCAGAAGAGGTATTTGTAGAGTGGGCTCCCAACGAGAAGGTAGCCGCCGAGGTTGCCATCGGTGCATCCATTGCAGGCGGCAGAGCGATGACCTGCTGTAAGCACGTAGGTCTGAACGTTATGGCAGACCCTCTCTTTACCAACAGTTATACAGGCGTGAGTGGGGGAATGGTCTACTGCGTAGCAGACGACCCCGGTATGCATTCCTCGCAAAATGAGCAGGATTCCCGTCACTATGCAAGAGCGGCGAAGATTCCTATGCTCGAGCCCTCTGATTCTTTGGAGTGCCGCGATTATACCAAAGCGGCATTCGATTTGAGTGAGCAGTTTGATACGCCTATTCTCGTTCGCCTTTCCACGCGCGTATCTCACTCCCAAAGCCTTGTAGAGCTTGGTGAAAGGGAAGTACATCCCGTAAAGGAATATCAAAAGAACATTGCAAAGAACGTTATGATGCCTGCAAATGCCATCAAGCGTCACGTTGTTGTTGAAGAAAGAACCCAAAAGCTGGAAGCATACGCAGAGAGCTGTCCCTTTAACACCGTTGAGGATAACGGTAGTGACATTGGCGTTATCACCGCAGGCATTGCATATCAGTATGCAAAAGAGGCTCTTGGCGACAAGGTCAACTATTGTAAGCTCGGCATTGTTTGGCCGCTTTCCGAAAAGTTCTTGAAGGATTTTGCCGCCAAGTGCAAGACCGTTTACGTAATTGAAGAGCTTGATCCCTTTATCGAGGACGCTTGCCGTGCTATGGGTATGGATGTGAAGGGCAAGGAGCTCTTTACAATGCTTGGCGAATACACACCTTCTATGATTCGTAAGGTGGTTTTGGGCGAGGATGCCGCAGAGTTTGTTTCTCTTGAAGAAGCGATTCCCGGTCGTCCCCCCGTTATGTGTGCGGGATGTCCGCACCGCGGTACGTTCTATGTGCTAAACAAACTCGGTGTTACCGTTTCGGGTGACATCGGATGTTATACACTCGGCGCTGTTGCGCCCCTTGCCGCAGTTGATAGCACCATTTGCATGGGTGCATCTGTCAGCGCGGCACACGGTATGGCAAAGGTGCAGGGCAAAGAGTTTGCAGGAAAGCTCGTGTCTGTTATTGGCGACTCCACCTTTATGCACTCCGGCATTACCGGACTTGTTGACATTGTTTACAACAAGGGCATCAATACCGTTATCATTCTTGACAACTCCATCACAGGTATGACAGGACATCAGGATAACCCCACCACCGGCAAGACCATTCGCGGTGAGGCTACCCGCCAGGTTGACCTGATTAAGCTCTGCCAAGGTGTTGGCGTTGATCGAATTACAGTTGCCGACCCCTTTGACGTTAAGAATTTTGAAAAGGTTGTTAAGACCGAGCTCGCAACCGATGAGCCGTCTGTTATCATTGCGCAACGCCCCTGCGCGCTTCTCAAGAGCGTAAAATACACAGGCAACTGTGTCATTACCGAAAAGTGCCGCAAGTGCAAGCTCTGTATGAAGCTTGGATGTCCTGCCATCAGCATGGATAAGGTGAGCGGTGCTGTACGCATTGACACAACACAGTGCAACGGTTGCGGACTGTGCGTAGGCGTTTGTCCCTTTGGAGCAATTGAAAAGGAGGAGGCTTAAGATGAGCACGAAGAATATTATGATCGTCGGCGTGGGCGGTCAGGGAACACTCCTTGCCAGCCGTATTCTCGGCAACGCCGTTATCAGAAAGGGATACGACGTTAAGGTCTCCGAGGTCCACGGAATGAGCCAACGCGGTGGTAGCGTTGTTACCTACGTTAAGTTTGGCGATGCTGTTCACTCTCCCATCATCGACAAGGGCGAGGCTGATATTATTCTTGCATTTGAATGTCTTGAAGCGTATCGTGCACTCCCTTGGCTGAAGAAGGGCGGCAAAATGATCGTCAATGACCAAATGATCAATCCTATGCCCGTCATCACGGGTGCTGTTGATTATCCTGCAGACATAATTGCCAAGCTTGATGCGGTAGTTGACCTGACCGCAGTTGACGCTCTTGCGCTTGCGCGCGAGGCGGGCAATGCAAAGGCTGTCAACGTTGTTCTCATCGGCGTGATGGCAAAGAACACCGAGATTCCTTACGAGGAATGGATCGAGACCATCAAGATCACCGTTCCGCCTAAGTTCCTTGAAGCAAACCTCAAGGCATTTGATCTCGGCTATAACCTGTAATTTTATTCTCAAAACTGAAAGAAGGTAGAAATTATGAGCTTCCTGAATCGCGAAATTGAATGTATGCCTCGCGAGGAACTGAAAAAACTGCAAAGTGAGCGTCTGTGCCAAACGGTGCGACACTGCTATGAGAACGTAGAGTGCTTCCGTAACCGTATGGACGAAAAGGGTCTCAAGCCCGAGGATATTCACGGTGTCCAAGATATCCATCTGTTGCCGTTCTCCTACAAAAAGGACTTGCGCGATTATTACCCCTACGGTCTTTTTGCCGTACCGATGCAAGATGTTGTGCGTCTGCACGCATCGTCGGGTACGACAGGCAAGAGAATCGTTGTAGGATACACCAAAAAGGATTTGGATATGTGGGACGGGTGCGTTGCACGTATGCTGACTGCACTTGGTGTTACGAAAGATGATTTTGTGCAAGTAGCCTACGGCTACGGGCTCTTTACGGGCGGATTTGGTCTGCACGGCGGTGCACAGAAGATCGGCGCTACCATCATTCCCATTTCGTCGGGCAACACCGCAAATCAAATTCAAACGATGATCGACTTTGGCGCAACTGTGCTTTGCTGTACACCTTCTTATGCAATGTATCTTGGCGAGGAGGTTGAGCGTCTTGGCGTCAAAGATCAACTCAAATTGCGTGTTGGCATCTTCGGTGCCGAGCCTTGGAGCGAAAATATGCGCCGTCAAATTGAAGACAAACTTGGTCTTAAGGCATACGATATTTATGGACTTTCCGAAGTTCTCGGCCCCGGCGTTTCGGGTGAATGTCCCGAGCAGGCAGGTATGCACGTTTGGGAGGACAACTTCTGGGTAGAGACCATCGACCCCGATACAGGCGAGGTTCTGCCCGAGGGAACGCCCGGTGAATTGGTATTTACATCTCTAACCAAAGAGGCGTTTCCTGTTATTCGCTACCGCACACGCGACATCTGCACGCTTATTCCCGAAAAGTGCGCTTGCGGACGTACACACATTCGTATGGGCAAGCCAAACGGACGTACCGACGATATGCTCATCATTCGCGGTGTCAATGTATTCCCGTCGCAAATTGAGGAGGTTCTCCTCAAGGTCAGCGGCGACCAAATCACACCCAACTATCAAATCGTGGTCGACCGCGTCAACAATACCGATACCTTTGATATCAATGTTGAGATGAGCGAGGCCTTCTTCTCGGATAACATCAAGGCCATCGAAAAGCTCGAAAAACGCATTACCGAGGATCTGCGCTCTATGCTGGGCATCAGTGCCAAGGTGCATCTGGTTAACCCAAAGTCCATCGTTCGCTCAGAGGGTAAGGCAAAGCGTGTTATCGATAACAGAGCCGGCAAAATTTAAGAGGGGAGAGAAAAATATATGATTATTAAACAATTATCCGTATTTTTGGAAAATAAGCAAGGACGTATGTGCGCCGTAGCAGATCTTTTGGCGCAAAATCACGTCAACATTCGCGCACTCTCTTTGGCAGATACGTCGGAGTTCGGTATTTTGCGCCTCATCGTCGATAAGCCCGAGGAAGGCAAAAAGATTCTCTCGGAGGCGGGCATCGTGGTTCGCGTAACCGACGTGCTCTCCCTGACAATGGACGATACCCCCGGTGGAACACTTGGCGTTCTTCGCCTCTTGTCCGAAAGCGGCATTGGCGTTGAATATATGTACGCCTTTGCAGGCAAAAATGATGGCGAAGCCTTTATGATCATTCAAACCGATGAACTCGAAGCAGCCGAGAGCATCCTGCAACGTGGCGGCTTCCGCCAAGCAGACATTCACGGTCTGTAATGGAT
>SVQS01000027.1:2737-15368 GCA_015065205.1 Oscillospiraceae bacterium | reverse complement strand
AATCACAAGTCTTGCCGACGAAAAGCGCAAAGAGGGTTCGCCTCGCTTTGCCGACCGCGCGCTGACCAAAACAATGATCAACAACTACTCCAAGGACGGTCTGCTCTCCCCCATCAAGGGCAAAAAATACTCCAAGGAGCAAATTTTGCAAATGCTCTTGGTTTACGAAATGAAAAACACGCTCTCGATCGGCGAGATCAAGCGCGTTTTGCAAAACCTTTATGCTCTGCCCGAATACGATGCGGCATCTCTTGAGCGCATCTACACGCGCTATCTCGACGTCAAAGAGGACGAGCGAGCGTCAACTGTGGAAAACGTTGCAGAGTTTGCGGATCAAGCGGATTTGAACCTTGAGAACGAGGAAGATTTTTTGGTTTTCCTGCTCTCGCTTTCCGCAATGTCGTCGTATCTGAAGAACGCGGTGCAAATTCTTTTGGAGTCGCACTACCCTGACTTAAACGAAGAAAAATCGCGCGAAGAACAGGAAAAGAAAGAAGCCGCCAAGCGACAAAAGGCAGAACAAAAAGCCGAAAAGAAAGCATCAAAGAACAAAAAAGAGGCAGCCGATGAGGCAGCCGACGAGGGGGGCAAATGATGGATCTGCGCGAGATGAGCACACCCGCTCTTGCCTATCTCGGTGACTGCGTTCTCGAGCTTTGCGTGCGTGAATATTTGGTGGAATCGGGGTTCTCGACCTCTCGAAACCTCAACCGGGAAGCGCTTAACTACGTTCGCGCGTCAGCGCAAGCCGAGGCGATGAAAAGGCTTTTTCCAATACTGACCGAGGAAGAAGAAGCATTTTTCAAGCGCGGACGCAACATCGGGCATACAAACGTGCCCAAAAATGCAACCGTGAGCGAATATCGCACCGCGACCGGTATGGAAGTGCTGTTTGGATATTTGCACGTCTCCGGTCAAAAAGAAAGAATAGATGAACTCTTCCGCGCAGCGTATTTACAAACCGAAGAATAATATCAAAGCAGCGGATCCTCTTTAGCCCTCCTCCGGGAGGAGGGAAAACACCGCACAGCGGTGTAGGGAGGAGCCCGCGGCAACGAGGGAATAGAACTCGCCATATGACGAGCACTTTGCGTTCGTACACGCAGGCTCCTTCCGGCATTTTCTTACAAAAATGCCACCTCCCTCTCGGAGGGAGGCTGACGACAGTTCACCCTCGCCCCAAAATAGCTTTTCCCTTTTGTACTTTAAGAGTAATGGGGGAAAGTAATAAAATTGAACAAGAGGTCTTGCACCCTAACTAACCTATGCATTTCGAAAGGAAACAGAAATTATGAATAACCCGAAAATTAAAATTGTTGTACGTGATTTTGGCGAAATGATTGCCGAGCTCTATCCCGATAAAGCCCCCAAAACGGTCGAAAACTTCTTGGGACTTGTCAAGAGCGGATTTTTCAGCGGACTCATCTTCCACCGCGTTATCAGCGGCTTTATGATTCAAGGCGGCGGATACAACGAAAGCTTTAACGAGACCGACGCTCCTGCTATCAAGGGCGAGTTTGCCGCCAACGGCTTCCCTCAAAATGACCTGAAGCACACCCGCGGTGTTCTTTCGATGGCGCGCACCAACAATCCCAACTCCGCATCCTCTCAATTCTTTATTATGCATCAGAACGCGCCTTATCTTGACCGTCAATACGCGGGATTTGGCGCAGTGATTGAGGGCATCGAGGTGGTTGATAAGATCGCCGCTGTTCCCACAGGACGCATGGGTTGGTTCGATGACGTTCCCCGCGTTCCCGTTGTCATTGAAAAAATGGAAGTTATCGAGGAGTAATTTTTCTTCTCTAAAATTTCGGAAAGGCAGATAAGATTTATGAACATCAAACTGTTAAAACTGTTAAATAAAAACGCACGCACATCTCCTGCTGATATGGCTACCATGCTTGGCATCAGCGAGGAAGAAGTGCTTTCCCAAATTGCCGAAATGGAGCGCGAGGGGCTCATTCGCGGCTACAAGGCCGTTATCGACTGGGATCAGCTTGACAACACCTATGTTTCGGCGATTATCGAACTCAAAGTCACTCCAAAGGCAGGCTTTGGCTTTGAGGACGTTGCCGCAAAGGTAATGAAATACCCCGAGGTCGAGTCGGTTTATTTGATGTCTGGCGTGTATGATCTGAACGTAGTTGTAAAAGGCAAATCTTTGCAAGACGTTGCCAATTTTGTTGCCAAGGAGCTCTCGGCTATGGAGTCGGTGACCTCTACCGCAACCCACTTTGTAATGCGCCGCTACAAGGAGCTGGATGTAGAATTGCTCGGCAGCGGCAAGGATGAGAGAGGAAGTTATTCGCTGTGATGGATTATCAAAAGTTACTCTCCCCCACCATCGTAGGTATCAAGCCATCCGGTATTCGAAAATTCTTCGATATTGCCGGAACAATGGACGATGTCATCTCTCTTGGCGTGGGCGAACCCGATTTTCCCACCCCGTGGGAGATCCGCAAGGCGGGTATTCTCTCGCTTGAGAGCGGTAGGACGCGCTATACCTCGAACCGCGGGCTTGAAAATCTGCGTACTGAGATTAGTCGCTATGTAGATCGCAAGTACGGCGTTTCCTATGACGCAGAGAGTGAAATTTTGGTAACTGTTGGCGGCTCCGAAGCGATTGATGCCTGCATCCGCGCCATCGCTTCCCCCGGCGACGAGATTATCATTCCCCAGCCCAGCTACGTTTGCTACGAGCCCATCACCGCTCTGTGCGGCTGCAAACCCGTAATTATTGAAACCAAAGCGGAAAACGCTTTTAAGGTTACCCCCGAGGAGCTCAAAGCTGCCATTACACCGCGCACCAAGGCACTCGTTCTGCCCTACCCCTGCAACCCCACGGGGGCGATCATGGAGAAGGCAGACCTTGAAGCGATTGCCGCTGTTCTGCGCGACACAAATATCCTCGTTATCTCCGACGAGATCTATGCCGAATTGACCTTTGGCGATGCTTCGCACGTCTCAATTGCATCCATTGACGGAATGCGTGAGCGCACCGTACTCATCAACGGTTTTTCCAAGACCTTTTCGATGACGGGTTGGCGTCTCGGCTACGCATGCGGCCCGGCTCCCGTGATGGAACAGCTCACCAAAATTCACCAATACGCGATCATGTGCGCTCCCACGACCTCGCAATATGCCGCCGTTGAGGCTCTGCGAAACGGTGACGAAGCCGTTGCCGCCATGCGCGAGGAATACGATATGCGCCGCCGTCTCATCGTAAACGGCTTTAACAAGCTCGGGCTCTCCTGCCGCGAGCCAAAGGGCGCGTTCTATGCATTCCCCTGCATCCGCTCTACGGGAATGTCCTCTGAAGAGTTCTGTGAAAAGCTGTTGTGCACAGAAAAGGTTGCCGTTGTTCCCGGTACCGCCTTTGGCGAGAGCGGTGAGGGCTTTGTCCGCGCTTCCTATTGCTACTCCACGGAGCATATTTTGGAAGCACTGCGTAGAATTGAAAGATTTTTGAATAGTTTATAAAGAGATATTTTGGGGGAACCTTTTTCGCGAAAAAGGTTCCCCCTCGCCCCCCCTCCAAAAAGCACTCGCACACATTTATCCAAATAGAGTTGTCGCTTTGCGAATGGACAGTCGACGCGAGGTAAAACCTCGCTTGTGCTCTCGCAAGAAATCAGGGGCCACCAAGCCCCTGATTTCTAAAAATGTTGATTTACCATTGTAGGGGCAAACAATGTGTCATCCGCTCCTAACGCATACAACTAAACAACACTCCTATATGTCATCCTGAGCTTGTCGAACTTCCGCGGGTTGAGCGGAAGCGAACAAGCGGAAGCGCAAAACGCCAAAGTGATTTGCGGGATCTCGTTCTAAATCTTGATGGCTTGTGATTCGATGTTACATTTGTAACAGTAAGCCACCCAAACTCGTTAAGAGATCCCTGCGTCGCTCACGCTCCTTGGTTTTGGTGCGGATCGTCGCCGCGAGCGGCTCACTCCCTTACCAAAGCTTCGACCGCGCAAAACGCAAGCGTTTTTCTCCGCTCAGGATGACAGGTTGATTGATTGTTTGGTAATATGCGTTTGTTTTCTCCTCCCGTGATACAAAAACACCCCGTGGTGCGAAAACACACCACGGGGTGTTTTTTTAATGTTTTTAATCGTAGAAAACATCCTCTTGCTTAGGATCCTCATCCCCTTGGGTTGGGTAGGTGATGGTCTCCCTTGGCTCGGTTGTTTCTGCAGGAGTTGTTATCTCCGATGTGGTCTCCTCGGGCGTGGTTTCTTCGGGCTTATTGCCACCACCGAGAGCAATCAGAAGAACAATCGCAACAATCACAACAACCGCTACCGCCCCAATGATTGCATATAGCTTCCAATTCTGTTTGCCAAGAGGTTTCTTTTGCTCCTCTTTTTGAGGCTCTTTGGGTTGTGCATTGTTGGACTCTGCCTGATTGATTTCTTTGGGTTCTACAGGCTCCGTTTGCTCAATTTTCTCGGACTCTGTATAATTTTTATTTTCTTCCATGATTGTACATTCCTTTCCGGAAAATCTTTGCGTCCATGTTTACTGTGCGTTGGCAAGTGCCGTGATTGAGGTCCATGTTTCGCCTGCAAATATTTCTTGCAGCTCTGCGGCATACGCAGATGCCGTGTTGAGATATACGGGAATTTTTGCAAGATTTGCTGTTACGGTAACGGTTTGGCCTTCGGAAATGATGGTCTCGCCCGTGTTCAGATCGATCCATTTGCCGGCAGGCAGGTAAACCTCGCGTGTAACGGTAGATGCATAATCCAGCACCGTATTGCCATCCTTATCCGTCTTGGTGTTACAATCTAAAATGGGAGCCACGAGCAATCCGTCACCGTACATAAATTGGTCGTCTATGCTTGCCACATTTGCATCGTTTTGGTATTGCAGAATCATATGACGAATCATCGGCATACCCGTATCGCAAGCAACCTTGGAAAGCTCGTGCAGATAATCCGAAAGCTCGTCGTGCAGAGCCGTATAGAGTGCGGAAATTTCTTGTGCTTCCTTGGTCATTTGATAAACGTGACGTACGTCACCATGCGTTTGAATCAGGTTGCCAAAGGCTGTATATTGCAGAGCCCTGACAAAAATTTCGGACTCATATTCCTCTGCCGCTTGTTGATCTGCAAGGTAGAATTTTTGTCCTCCGCTCTCTACAGGCCAGTGGAGGGAATTGGTTTGACCGCCGTAGTAGTTATAATTAGTGTAGTAATACGCATAGCCCGACATATCGTAGGACATAAAGGGAAGGCCGGAAATACCGGAGTTAATAACAGCCTTAAGCTGCAGTCCCAGCGTGCGGAAGCGACGCGTTTGGTCGCCTGCCCACATATAAGGATTGCGTTGTGCGCCAATACCGCCGCCACGAGTCAGGAGAACAAAACCAGTGTCGCCATCTCTCAAGGCAGCTCTCTTTTCCATTTCGGCATAGAGCACAGAGGCGAGGAAAGAAGGATATGCGTGGTGAACCTCACTGCCCTCAAACATTGTGGGATCGTACCAATTGTACTCTATGTATCCCTCACCGACATTCTTGATGTTGGTGTAATAGCCCTCGTTTGGAATAGACTCGCAGAAGTCGATCTTTACACCATCGACTCCAAGGTCAAGCAATGTAGTCCAAACGGTATCGATATACCATTTAACCGCATTTGGGTTGGTGATGTCGAGATAGTTTTGTGTGCCGTCGCTGGCGGTGTCGGGGTTGTCGGTTTTGTCACTCTTGGGAATGGCGGTTATTTTCTTTTCGAGTATCGGCTCGCCGTTTTCATCCACCTTGATTTTCTTGTTAACGGTATCATACTTATACACGTTGGCAGAGAGCAGATATTCACTCTTGTAGCCCGAGCCCATACTCGATCCGCCTTCGACCCACCCAAGGTAAGAATAAACCAAGGTTTTGATGTTCTTCTTGTGCAAATAATCGGTTATTTCTTTGATTTTTGCTCTTTGGGATGAACTATCGTACCATTTGATACCTTCCAAAATAACGCCCGTAGGTGTCATTCCGGCATCAATCAAGCTATCAACAACGTAAGCCACACCTGCGCCGGAGGGGCCACCCTTGGAGCTGGTGCGCAGGAAGTAAGACTCACCTTTAATGTTATTGTAGTTGAAGTCATCATTGGGACCTTCGATAATGTAGTGGTAATAGACTGCCGAACCACCTTCGGTGAGTGCCTTTTTGTGGGGCAGAACATCACCAATCTCCAAATTTTTACGGTCTCTGGAGTCACCGCCAAGATAGTATTCTACATCAGTGGGAAGTTCTGCGAACGAATTATATCGAACAGCAGAATCTTTGAGACTTTGGAAATAAGCGGTGGAACCCGAAACAACATATTTGTAGTAGGTTTCGCTACCATCCCAGTTGACAACGGTAGAGCCGTTTTTCATAGTGAAGGTTCCCTCGCCGCCATCCCAACTCCAGCTAACGGTTGCGTTGGCTTTCGAAAGGATCACATCTTCTTTTATTATTTCAGGGCGTTCGTCATCTTTATAATTACCGGCAAGATAATAGTTCACACCATCGGGAAGCTCAGCAATCGTGTTGTACTTAACATTAGCATCTTTTGTGCTTTGAAAATAAGGTGTAGCACCTGCCGCAAAATACTTATAATACGTTTCCTTACCGTCTTTACTAACAATGGTGTCTCCGGTTTTTAAGGTGGTTTGACTCTTTATATCGACAGTTTTGGGGGCTTGGTTCGTGCTATTTATGACTATTTTAGGGCGCTCACTATCGGTGTAACTTCCACCAAGATAGTATTCCACATCATTGGGAAGCTCTGCAACTGTGTTGTATTTGATGTTAGAATCTTCTGTGCTTTGGAAGTAAGATTTGGAACCCGAAACGACATATTCATAGTAAGTTTTCTTGCCGTCTTTGCTAACAAGGGTATCTCCGTTTTCTAGAGTGATTTTTCCATTCCAGTTAACAGTTGTTTTTGTTTCGTTCACGTTATCTGTGGTCATTTTGACGAGAATGCTGTAACTGTATTTGCTGTAATCCGGAATATCCTCAATCTTGTAGTACCAATACTGACCGTCGCCGTTTCCGCTCTGTCCGCCAAGGGATACAAGGTCGGGAGAAAAGCGGCAAACGAGATATCCTTGTGCCCACTCTTCGGGGAGCGATGCGTGTCCCGTCAAATCAACGTATGCTTGCAGAACGTCGGCAATTTCGCCCGTTGCATAGAAGTAGCAGTCTGCAATTTCGGCATCCAATATAAGCGTCCAGTTGCCTGCCATATTGTTTTGGGGGAAGGAAACAGTCATGGGCTCGTAGCGGTTGATGAACATACCACCACCGCGAGAGGTGCTGAACAACGGAATGGCTACGTAAGAAGCAGTGCTGTTTTTCAGATCATACGCATCGGAGATGTAGAGGTTGATGTTCTGACCGCGTTGGTTGGTGGTGTTAAAACGCTCACCGCCACCGTAAACGGCATCGGTTGCGTTCATTTTGCCCGTCATTTTGATCTTGCCGCCATCCACAAGCAACATTCCGCTAACATTATATAGAGACTCACCCTCACCGTTGCAAAAATCCAAGCTGAAGGAATCCAAGGAAAGCTCTGCTTTGGAATCGGCTCCCTCTGTCGTGATGATCAGCTTGCCATCCTCTTGCGTTACGGTCAGGGGAGCAGCCACATCGTTAAAGCCCTCTCGCATATACATAGCCAACGATTGTCCTGCACCGATATCCTTGAATTTGTTGTAGTTTTGGGTGTTTGTTTGCAGTCTCCAACCATTGGCACCGTCATAAGTGATGCGGTTATAGAATTTGCTCTCCCCTTTGCCGTATGTGAAGAACACTTGGTTGCGCTTTACGCGAACATCCGTAACAATTTCGGATGTAGTTTGCAGCGTTTGCTCCTCGGCTGCAAGATCTGTGAGCATTGCGCGTTGCTCTTCGGTCAAAGTATCCTTTTCGAGTTCCTTTTCGGCAACCTCGGCAATGTTGGCAGCATATTTTTGAACGAGATCCATATCCTCGTTATCGTAGCTGTAAATGGTGTAAAATCCTTGTGCCAGCGTAAGCTGAATATAACCGATAGCAGCAAAATCGCGTGTGCGGTTCTCAAGCTTTACGTTCATAATAGAAGCTACAAATCGCTCGTCGTAGCCCTCGGCCACACTTCCCTCGCCCTCGTAGAAGGTCTCCATATTGGCTTTGAAATCAAGATAAGCGGTCTTGTGCCCCAGAGCATCCAGCGCATCCTTTGAGAACTCGCCTGCCTCCTCAATGTAATCCACGGGAGCAATCAGCGTTCCCACGGTGATGACCTTGATAAATCTCGTCTTGCAGAACGCCTTGAGATCCTCAAGCTTTTGAAGATTGATATTGGTGGCAAAGCGAATGCCGCCGCCGTTCTCGGAGTTATAGGTTGCCTCCTCGGCGGGTGCGATGATACCCGTTACCAATTCGGAATCCACCTTAAGAGAACCGCTTGTGGTTGCCGCGAGTGCGGGGCCTGCGGCAGTGCTCAGCACGGGGATGAGCATTGCGAGTGTTAAGAACCAAACAAGGGCTCTTTTTTGAAGCTTTTTCATATTTAATTGACCTCCAAAAAACGAAATTGCTTGCCCTTTTGGTGTCAGGCAAAAAAATCAATTTGATTGCTTTCTGCGTGACTCGGGAACACTGAGCTTGAACAGCTCCTCGGTTGCAAGTCTCGCTTTGGCTACGGGTGTGTTGTCTTTGATGAAGCAATAATAGAGACAATCTCGATTTCCAATAGAAATGATGTCTCCGCGCTCGTAGAAGTAATAATCGGAATTGACCGTGTAGGATGCCCGTGGCTTTTGGATATATTCAAGCTTGCCGTCGCATCCCTTGAGCACAAATCCCTCTTTGGTGTGAGAAAGATGTCCGTCCCCTACAAGATAAATCGCTTTGTGGTTGACAAGCATACCGACCTCAACATCGGCTTCGAGTGCATACGTGCCCTCCTCTATCTCACGGCGAACACATTCGCGCTCCCAATCAAACCAAGCAGGGATGTGCGAGATCTCGGTTTTGCCGTCAAGGGCTTCCATTTCACCAAGCTCGGTCATGTGCCAAACCTTGCCGCAAGCGTGGCAGGTCAAATTTTCACCCTCTCCGCGCATCTTGCCCTCAGCTTGACAGTGGGGGCATTTGTAGAGCACGCGCTCAAGTCCGTTGGCGCGATAGGGCTCGGTGATGCGGATGTTGTTCTCTTTTTGCCATTTAAAATGGTCAAAGGTGAAGGCATCATCCAGAATGGCATCCAGCTCCTCTACGCTCTTATCACAAATTTCTTCGGCTGTAAGCAGACATTTCACCTCGGCACTGATGGGTACCTTGCGGTTTTTGAGCTCGTTATAGAGGGGGGTGCGCAAAAATGCACCGTTGACGTGTACCGAAAGGACCGGCACCTTGAGTAGCTTGAGGAGTCCGCCCATCTTACGCGGCAAAATCGTTGCGCGTCCGTCAAGGCTGTATCCCGCCTCGGGATACATCAAAACACTCGTCTTTTTCTTTTTGAGCAGATAGTCCATATCGCGCACAAGCGTCAGGTCGCTGACAAACTTTTGCGTAGGAATACAACCGATCTGGCGCATAAGCCAATCCTTGCCCACAAATCCGTCGGACGTAGCAACGATTCCGTAGGGCATGGGATAAAAGATTGCCGAGGCGATCTCCAGATCCAAAAAACAGGAGTGGTTCATCAAGATCAGATAGGGGCCTTTTCCTGCCCTCTCCATATCTTTTTTGACATAGGAGAACTTGATGGGAATGAGATCCTTTGCTGACAAAATGCGAATTAAGGTGCGAAAGAAAATATTGGGGCGCTTGGGTTTTTTGTGCGGGGCGCGGGGCATTGCTACGACCTCGTCGTAGCTTTTTCTCAAGAATGCTGTTTTCATATGGCGTCTCCCGTAAAATCTATAAATTATATACATTAGGATATCACATTTTTCGAGATTTGTCAACCGTTTATTCAAAACGATATAAGTTCTTAACTTTTTTGTAAATAAACAGTTTTTTCTATTGTGTTCTTCTATATATTCCTGTAAAATATAGGCAGACAAAAAGCGCAAAAGGAGAAATTTATGAAACATTTTTTATCGTTGGTGCTGATTGCAACTCTTTTGCTCTCCTGCCTTTTAACAGGATGCAAAACAGATGACCCTATTGAAGAAACCTCTCCCGAGACAACAACCCCGGAGACAACAACCCCAGAGGAAGAAAAGCCCGACTTTCCGCCCGAGGGTGCAATTACATTAACTGCGGCTACGATATCTGGCGGCGAAACCCCTGCTGAACTGACAGCTTTGAACGACCTGAAAAACTATTTGGAACAAAAAGGTGTTGACTTCCGCTCCGATAGCGGCTTCCCGATTACCGTTTCGATTGATGAAAGTCTTGGCGACGATGCCTTTCGCGTAACGGCGGTTGTTGGCGAGGGGAAGGAGCAAGGCCTCTCTATTGTGGGCGGAAACGGCCGCGGAATTCTTTACGGTGTATATCAATTCCTTGAAAAACACGCAGACGTTCGCTTTTTCACCCCCGAGCTTGAGGTTTGCAACCCCGGAGACGTTTATATTTGGGATGGCGTTCTTTTAGATTACACCCCCACCTTTGAATTGCGCCACACCGACTGGTACAACTGGATGGACGACACCCAAAAGCACGCCTGGGCAGCCAAGACCGGCATCAATTTGATGAGCGGTTGGAAACGCTCTTGGAGCGAAGACTTTGGCGGTAGCTTTACCTATGCTCCCGACCTTTTTGTACATACCATTAGCTTCCTTTTGAAGGACCCGACCATCAAAAATCCAAGAACAGCTGACAATCCTTGCTTAACCGATGAAACCATTTACAATACTGTTCTTTCAAACGTTCGCAAGAGCTTGGAGACAGATCCCACGGCAAAGATCGTTTCTATTTCTCAAAACGACAATAAAAACTATTGCGAATGCGAAAATTGCGCCGCAATTACAGCCGAAGAAGGGAGTCCATCAGGCACGCTTTTGCGCTTTGTCAACCGTATTGCTGCCGACCTTGCCCCGGATTACCCCGACCTAACGATTGACACCTTAGCTTATCAAGACACCCTACCCGCTCCCAAAATCACAAAGCCGGCTCCCAACGTCTGCGTTCGACTTTGTACTATCGAATGTCATTTTAACCACCCTCTTACAGAAGTGAGCTGTGGAAGCTGCTCAAAATTCAGAAGAGCCATTAAGGATTGGGGGGCGATTTGCGACAACCTCTATATTTGGGATTACACCACCAACTACGCATACTATTTGGCTACCTTCCCCAACTTTCACGTTTTGCGTAGCAATATGCAGTTCTTCGCAAAAAACAATGTTAAGGGCGTTTATGAGCAAGGCAACGCATCCGGCCCCTCGGGCGAGTTTGGCGAGCTTCGCACATATCTCATTAGCAAGCTTTTGATGAACCCCTCGATGACATCCAAAGAATATTACACTCATATGGATGAATTCCTTGCCGCCTACTACGGCGAGGGTTGGCAAAACATTCGCGAATACATCGATGCGTTTACACAATACGCAAAAACTTATCCCTCCGAAAAAGGCGGAATGGGAATTTACAGCTATCCCTTTACCTTTTTTCCGGAAGCGGAAGCGGACCTTGAGAGCATAGAAGAAAGATTGAACGAATACTGGGATGCCGCTGAGGCAGCCGCGGGCGACCGCCTCGAATACGTACAACGCTCCCGTTGGCAGTTGCGTTATCTCTCCCTTTTTGTTCATCCCGACCTTGAAACAGCCACACAGTTTGCTGCCGAGGTTGAGGCTGCAGGAACAAAATGGAGTGAGCGAAACGCGAAACTCCCTGAATATGCCTACGAACAAAAATTGCTTGCTCTCAAGCCCAGCGAATGGTTCACGAAAAAAAAATGATTTAAAAACCCAAAGTCACCCGATTATTTTGTCGGGTGGCTTTTACTTTTTTTGGGAGAAGAACTGCAAAAAACTGTTGACACTACTACTGTTTTCGTGTTATAATAAAGTACTTGCTATGCAATTGCAATTTGTAAATGTAAAAAGTTTTTTGAAAGGAATGTATCCAAATGAAAGTCAAAAGATTTCTTGCACTATTTCTGACAATCATTATGCTCTTGGCAACACTCGCTTCCTGTACCCCCGCCTCGGTGCTTGGGATTCCGTTTTTATTAATGCTTTCCGATACCGAAGAAACCACTGACAATATTACTCTCGAGGAAACTACTCCCGAGCCTGAAGTTACCACCCCCGAAGTAACAACTCCTGAGGTAACGACTCCTGAGGTAACGACTCCTGAGGTAACGACTCCCGAGGTAACGACTCCCGAGGTAACGACTCCCGAGGAGACCACTCCGGAAGAGACCACTCCGGAAGAGACCACTCCGGAATGGATGTCGCATATTACCCCCGACGGCAAGCTGACGCTGACTCACGTCACCATTACCGCAGGTGATTCCCCTGCTGAATTGACTGCTGTCTCGGAATTAACCTCATATCTTGAAAAACGCTCTATCACTGTTGGTGAGGGCGGATTCCCCATTGATATCTACATCGATTATTCCTTGGACGAGGATGCCTATTGCGTTGAAGCTGACTTCTATGGCAATTATCCCGGTATGGATATTCGCGGCGG
>SVQS01000027.1:0-2637 GCA_015065205.1 Oscillospiraceae bacterium | reverse complement strand
ATTCTTGCATTTGTAAACGAGGTTGCAAAAGCCATTGCAACGGAGTATCCCCACGTTACCATCGACACATTGGCTTACGCGTATTCGCAAACACCTCCCCAAAACATCGTGCCCGAGCCCAACGTTTGCATTCGCTTGTGCTCCATCACCTGTTGCTTCACACATCCCCTGAACGATCCCTCTTGCCCGGCAAATGCAAAATTCTGCCGCGACCTTGAGAGTTGGAGTGCAATTTGCGATAACATTCACATTTGGGATTATGCCACAAACTTTGCTTTCTATATCCCCACCTATGCAACTCTGCACGTTCTGCAAGAGAATATGCAATTTTTTGCCGAGCATAACGCAAGAGGTATGTTCCCGCAAGGCAACCGCAACGGCCCCTCGGGAGAGTTTGGCGAGCTCCGCGCCTACCTCCTCTCCAAGCTGATGATGAACCCCTATATGGGCGAGGATGAATATTACCGCTTGATGGATGAGTTCCTCCAAGCCTATTATGGTGACGGTTGGGCTTACATTCGTATGTACATCGACAAAACCTCCGAGATATTCGAGGATTATTGCGGAGATATCTATATGCACCCCCTGGCCCGTGTTCCCGCCGAGGAATTTATAGCACAAATGCAATCCTTCACCGATTGGTGGGACAAAGCCGAGGCTATGGCTGACGAAGCACACAAGGACAACGTTCACCGCTCCAGCCTGCAATGGCGTTGGTTCTTGGCGAGGTTTGACAAAACTCTGCAACCCGCCTTTGAAGAAGAGATTAAGAAATACGGCATTTGGTGGAGCGAGGGCAACCAACATAACTCCAAATGGTAACCCTTATCAACAAAGCAATTTTCACTTTTAGAAAGGAATTTATGATAATGAGTATGATGAAAAGAATATTCGCGCTCCTTTTGACTGTTGCTATGCTGGTATGTGTGCTTACCGCTTGCAGCAAGCCAACCCCCATCGGCAAAATAAGCAGCGCGTCCTCCACCGCCAATAACGCCGACGCCGATACGGCAGCCCCTCAAAAAATCACAAGTGTTCACATCACCTGCGGCAAAAGTGCCATAGAAAACTACGCAGCCGCCGAATTGAAGTGGTACTTTACTCAAAAAGGCATCACCCTTGCCGATAACGGCTACGGCATCGAACTCAAGTTAGACGAAACCATCTTCACCGGCGGCTACCAAATTACTGCCAATGAAAACGGTCTCGTTATCGCAGGCGGCAACGAGCGAGGTCTTGCCTACGGCCTCCATGCTTTTTTGGAAAAATTTTTGGGCGTTTCCTTCTATTCTGCCAACTCCAAAATAATAACCGACGGTGACGTAACGATTGGCTACGGTGTTTTGGATACATTCGATCCCGCGTTTGAAATTGTACGCAACCCTTGGTATCCGATCGAACAGCTGCCCGAAAAGAATGGCGGAAACATTCACGACAACAGTATTGTAAAAACATTCAATTTAAACGCACTTGTTGAGGGTGGCTCTGCACTCCCCTGCTTGAGCGTTCCCGAAAACGTTGAAAAGGCGATCAAAAAAGTCCGCAATTATCTTTTGTCGGGTGCCGCTGTTGATGTTCTTCGTTTTCTTCCCGATGCATATACCGATTGCACGTGTGACGATTGTGTACGGATTTTGGATGAAGAAGGCAGCGCATCGGGCATATACGTTCGCTTCCTCAATGCACTATCCGAAGCAATTTCTCCCCGTTTTCCCGAGGTGAAGATCGAACTTGTTGTTCGTGATTACTTGCAGCAAGCCCCCACTTTGACAAAGCTTGCAGACGGTATTTCGGTTCGTCTCAGCACCGAAAACTGCCACATCTCTCACCCCTTCACCGATGAGAGCTGCCCCGAGGCTCTCCTCTTTGCCAACAGCGTGCGCGGATGGAGCGAGACGTGCAACAACGTTTATGTGGATTACGTTTTGACATCCACCACCGATTACATTCCCACCTTTGCAAACCTCGGTACCCTGCGCGAGAACATCCGTTTTCTTGCCGAATGTGGCATTGAAAGCATTGCTATGAGCGGCAACTTCGCTTGTCCCTCGGGTGAGTTTGGTGAACTGAGAGTTTATTTGACTTCCAAGCTTCTTCAAAACCCAACGATGAGCGAAGAAGAATATTACGCCTACATGGATTCCTTCCTGAAGAACTTCTATGGCGAGGGATGGGAATATATCCGCAAGTTCATCGATAAGACCATTGAGCTCGCCGCCGACGGACATCAAACGGCAAGCGGCAATCCCTTTGATGCCATCACCGTGGACGAATACCTCGACAACGAGGAGACCTTTGATGAATGGTGGAATCAAGCAGAGGCGCTTGCAGGCGACCGAGCAGATTTTGTAAAGCGTGCACGCTATCAATGGCGTTACATCAAGCTTTGCCTGCACCCCGATGCAGAGGAAGCACAAAAGCTGATCGCCGACACTTCAGATTCCTTTAACACCCGAGTTGGATGGCGTGAAAAACAATGGAACGTTGACACCAACAAATCCGACCTCAATCTCCCACCCACAGAGTGGATTTACAAATCTTGATCGACATCAAAATTTTCTGCAAGCGGCGACATCGCCGCTTGCTTTTTTTATTGTTGATTTTTTTGTAAACAAATCAAGAACACTATTGCATTTT
>SVQS01000201.1 GCA_015065205.1 Oscillospiraceae bacterium | reverse complement strand
TATCGCCACCGTGGGTTTGGGTTCTGTAGTCTTGCAGACCTACGATATCGGTGGAATACATGGTGGACGAGCCCGTGTAAACGGGATCGAGATAAACGTACATATTGAAGAGAATGTCCTCGATGGTCAAGGGCTGACCGTCGGAGAACTTGATGCCGTTTTTGATAACAAAGGTGTAAACAGTGGTATCATTGCTCTCGTTGCGAACGATGGAGATATCTTTGGCAACAACTGCCTCGCTATCACCGTATGCAACCTTTACCTCACCGTTTTGATAGCCTGTTGTGAGCATACCGATCTGCGTCATAGACACGATGGTACTGTCATTTCCGCTGGTTGCAAAGAAGGGGTTGAACAAGCCGTCCAATTGCTCTGTCATAATAACGAATGCATCGGGTGCTTGGTTTCCCTTGTTGGGAAGGAAAATGAGAACGGGAACGAGAATTGCAACAACAAGTGCTGCCGCAATAATGGCAATGAGTTGCTTTTTGCCCAGCTTTTTGGCGGGAGCCTTCACTTTAACTGCCTTTTTGTTTGCTTGTGCGACTCTTGCAAGGGGATCAATGTTGTCATTCGAGACGTTTTTGGTTTCTTCGGGGACAATTTTCTCGGAAGCGGTCACTTCGGGGGCAGCTTCTTCAGAAACGTTTTCCTCGGGAATGTTTTCCTCGGGAATGTTTTCCGGTGTGGGATTTTTGTTTTCTTCCATAATCTATTTCTCCTAAATAATATTTTTTACGCTACTGATTCTTGTTCTTGGGACCAAGTGATATAAACCTTTACAACATGGGTTGTTGCAATTCCCTTTTCAAAATCAACAAAACGTGTTCTGCCATCAAGGTTTTCGCTAATCTCCTCGGTCAAAGACTCATTGAGATAAGCCGAGGCAAAAACCTTGCCATCCACCTTTGGGAAATCCTTCATGTTGATCTTTCCCGATGCGCTTACCGTGGGAATTTCGAGAGTGATCTTTTGCTTGGAACCGATTTTTTCAAATACGCCGGCTTCGTTTTGGGAATAAAACTCATAGGTAAAGGAGGGAGCCCATGCGGCATACAGAATCAACTCACCGTCGGTGAGCTCGGCAGGATCAATGACGTCCTTGTCAAAATCCCATTTACCACTGTAAGTATAGGCCTGTTCCCTTTTGGATTCGGATACCGGAACGCCGAAAACGTCGAGTGGGTTACCGTTTACGTCAACAACCGGTGTTCTTTCTCTGTACCAACCAATTGGGAAATAGAGGCATGTTCCGTCATTCTTACTGAGTGTAATTTTATCCTCACCGCGAATGGGGTCATCGGGTGCGAGAATCGCAATACCCGTCTTCCCCGCAGATGTGGTCACAACGTCATCCTTGTTGAAAACCTCAACAATTGTAACGTTTTGTGTGTCGTTGACGAATGCACCGCCTGCATCAAACCGAACCTTAACGGTGTATCCGTCGTCGGCAAGTTTATCGTAAATATTTCCGTTTGCGCAAGCCGCGAGGCTCATAGCCAAAGCTATGAGCGCCACTGCGGCAAGAATTCTTATCATTTTATTTTTCATTTTCTCTCCAAAAATTCGCACTGTAATCAAATGTCGGATTCGTCGTGCTTTTGTTCATTTTTTGTTTCGAGAGTGTCGGTGTCCTCTTCAATCTTTTCGCTAACAGTTTGTTGAGTGTTTTCGGTTGCATTTGGTGTCGATCCGCCACCTACAACAGGCTTACCCTTTTGAGATTTGAAGTAAAGCACGCAGAATACAACTGCAAGGGCGGCAAATACTGCAAGAGCCGAAAGAACCACAATTACCCATACCAGTTGTACAGTAACTTCTTTTGCAGAATTCGTTCCGGGTTCTTCGGGAGTTGTGTCTGTAGCACCTTGATTTTGGATGTACTCAAGGTCGCTGATCTTTTGCTCTGCCTTGCGAAGCTTTTCGTAGTTGGCTACAAGACCTCTCTGCGTATCCGACGTAACCTTATCATACGCGGCTCTTGCTGCAAGAACAAGATCCTTGTGTGCCAGCGTAATGTTGTCGGGGAGCGCATTGATAGCCGCGATTGCCGCAAGCGTGGTAGCATCTGCGGCGGCAGCACCGTCAACCGAAAGCGTGAAATACTTTCCAAAAACAAACGAATCGTAGTTCAAACCGTTTACGGGTCTTACCATAACAATGGTTTGGTCTACACGGCCTACGTAATTTGCAAAGTTTGCACCGTAGTAAATAACCGAAGGAGTGTCGGTCGCGTTCCACATAAAGTAAGGAACGATTCCGAGTCCCTCATATTCCATCGTCTCGCCCGTGTAGGCATCCTGATACTGGTATTTACCCGTTGCGGGAAGATTTTCAGCACTCAACCAATAGCTGTAATCGTACTCTTCCTCAAGTATCGGAGCATCGTAGCTTGCAAAGGATACCATCGTCAAGGCATCGCAAGCGTAGAACGCTTTGTGTCCGATAGAACGAAGCGTAGAAGGAAGCACGGCCTGAACAACGCCCGAGCCCGCGAATGCCTGTGCAGCAATTCTTACAGTGCCGTCAGCGACTGTCACTACAGTTCCCTCTCCCGTATAGGTGATCAATTCAAGACCGTTGGGTACTACGCGATACAGCATACCGTCAATGACCTTAACGGCGGGGCTGATATCATAGGTAGATACTTTCTTTTCAAACTGCTCGCCGTTGAACTCCTCAAAAGCAGTAGACTCAAAGCTTGCAAGCTTACACATTGCAAAGGGATTTTCACCAATAT
>SVQS01000200.1 GCA_015065205.1 Oscillospiraceae bacterium | reverse complement strand
GATTCCGATTGGTGTTTAAGTGCATCTGCTTATCGTTTTTTACATTCCATATTCCAAAACCATTTTTCAGGTGCAGAAGAACATATGATCCCTTGTTGCGGAATTTTTTATGCATCGCAAGATAAAACAAGTGTTACCGTAATCGGTTGCTCAAACGGAATTGATTTTGATCTCATACATGCGAATGACAATATCGTCATTCGCACACAGGATGATATTACATATACCGTACCCTTTGAAGATTATAAGACAGCCGTTCTTTCGTATGCGAAGCAGATAGAAGATTTTTATCATCAAAATCCGCCAAGACAATTCGAGAGTCAACTTGACCAAGATGGTTTTTCTGCCTTTTGTAACGAATGGTATCGTCTCATAGACAAAGTAGTCGATTTGGGTGATAGTATTCCCAAAATATCAACGGTTGTGTTTGATGATTACGATTCATATACCGAGAATGATATAGCGGGAATTTCTTCCAATGGCATATCCCTGAAGAATATGAAGTTTATCAATTTTCGCGAGTGCGCCTACAATTGGCAACAAGCAAGGGGTGGCAAAGGTACTTGCATAGCAGAGCGCGACATAACGGGTTCCAATCCGTCCTTCGCATTCTATACAGCGCCCAAAACGACCCACATATTCTTTTTGCCCAAAAGCAAAATCAAAGAGTTTTGCTCAAAGAGAAATACATTTCAACGTTTTCACGATCTGCAAAAGCAAGTAGAGTCATTTGGATATACAACTTATGATCTGAGTTAAAAAACTCCCCCTTACATATCACACAAGGGGGAGTTTTTATGTCTTTTTGGGCACCTGTCCTGCATTTTTTGCGGCAAACGCAAATTTTGAGAAAGATAAACGCTTTTATTGAACGTTTCCAAATACCCGAATGGGCATTTCTCATTTTCCTTTTCGCTTTTCCGTTTTTTCAACTGTTTGAACATTCTACACTCTGGCTCTTGCCAATATGTCTCTTTCTGTTGTTGTGGTTCGTGCGCTCTTGCTTTCAAGCGTTAAAGCCAAAGTTTGATTTTGCCGATTTTCTTGTTCTGTTATTTTTGCTTTTGCAAATCTCAACCGCCTTTGTGGGGGCTGGGCGCGCAGTCGATTCCTTGGTAGCAGCTCTTTTGACCTCTGTGTGGTTTTTCGCGCGCCGATTTTTTTATGAGGAGAATGCAAAAAAACTTGTTTTTCTTTCCTCGTTTGCGCTTCTCATCGTTTCGGCAATCGGAGTAGGGCAGTACCTTTTTGGAATGGCGGAATTGCGTTGGGTGGATGCAAAACGCTTTGGCGATATCGGTGGACGCGTGACCTCGTTTTTTGATAATCCCAACATTTTGGCGGTGTATTTGCTCCTGTATTTCCCGTTCTCGCTTTGGGCAACCTTTTTGCCGCAAAACAAAGGACGTTGGCGCTTTTTCTATGCGACAACTACTATTCTTTGCGCTTTGTGTATTCTTTTAACGTGGTCGCGCGGCGCGTGGTTGGGATTCGCTTTTGAAATCTTAATCTTTTTGCTTTTCCATAGTCGAAAAAGCCGCTATTGGCTTCGTTTTGCACCATTCCTTTTACTCGCTGTTCCACTTCTCCCGAGCAACTTCAAGGCGCGCCTATTCAGCATTGGTGACCTTGGTGAGAGCTCTATACGCTATCGCCTGCAAACGTGGCGGGGGACCTTGAAAATGATTGGTGCGCACCCTGTTGGCATCGGGGTAGGAGAGAGGGCTTGGCGTGCCATCTATCCGCCTTTTGCCGTCAGCGGAACAAAAACCGTAATGCACGCACATAATATCTTCTTGCAGGTAGCCACCGAGCTTGGTGTGGTTGGTTTTATCGTGTTTTTGATATTGATCGGTATTGCGCTTTTGTATGCTTTTCGAAAGAAGAATATCGCTGCTCTGGCGGCAATATCAGGGACACTCATAATGGGGATGTTCGACCATCTTTGGTACTATCCCGGAATGCTTGTTCCGTTTTTCTCAATGCTTGCCTTTTGTGCGTCAAATAGGCAAAAAGTGACGAAAAAGTCGTGCTTTGTGGATATTTTGCACGAAAACTGATAGTATAGTCTATAAAAAAACAACAAAATGACATATTGATTTTTTTTGAATAGTTTGCTATAATAATAATGTAATAGACGAAAATGTACCCGATTCTTCGGGCAGACACATTTATTTACGAGAGTACAGGAGAGATTAACGTATGATTTCACGTCAGGTTACCATTACCAATTCCAGTGGATTACACGCGCGTCCCGCCACCTTCTTCATCCAAAAGGCAAACAGCTATAAGTCTTCCATTTGGGTAGAAAAAGAGGATCGCAAGGTCAGCGCTAAGAGCCTTTTGGGCGTTCTTTCGCTGGGCGTTGCAAAGGGCATGACCATTACCCTTATTGCTGACGGCCAGGATGAAAATGCCGCAGTTGCAGGCTTGGTAGAACTGATCGAAAACGGTTTTGCGGAATATTGATTTATAACTTGCATAGGCGGTGTGCGACAGGTGGGACTCGAGCCCTTTGTACGCACGCCGTTTTTGTTCCGCAATACGAGAAAGGAGACCGCGTATGACACCCGATGTCGAAAGAATGAGCCGCCTGCTCAAAAAGGCAAACGACCTTCCGCTCTCTCCGGGCGTTTACATTATGCGCGACGTGCGCGGCAAGGTCATCTATGTAGGGAAGTCGCGTAAGCTCAAATCCCGCGTGTCGCAGTATTTCCAAAATAGCGAAAAGAACCTCAAAACC
>SVQS01000199.1 GCA_015065205.1 Oscillospiraceae bacterium | reverse complement strand
ACTTGTAATGGGGCATTTCTATAACGCTGCACAGCTTGGTGCAGCCGCGGCACTTCTTGGCTGTATGCTCGGTCACGCATTCCCCGTGTGGTATGATTTTAAGGGCGGTAAGGCTGTTATGACCTTCCTTGCAGGCGTATGGTTCGTCGATTGGCGCGCAGGACTTATCTGTTTTGCTATCTTCGTAATCATTCTTTTCACCATTCGATTCATGTCGGTGGCATCTATGAGCTTTGCGGTGTTGTTTCCCATCGTGCTCTTCATCCTTGGATGCCGTAACCCCGCAACACTTGTGATTATGGCAGTAGCAGGCATCCTCGTAGTCGCCCGTCACCACCAAAACATCAGCCGCCTCAGAGCCGGAACAGAATCGAAATTCTATTTGAAGAAGAAAAAATAAATAGAAATTGCCTTCATAAAGAGTTTCTTATGGAAGGCAATTTCTCTTTTCTAAAACTCTCAAAAAGAAAGAGTGCAAATATCTTGGTATGGAGCATCAAGACTGGGCGCACTGTGTTATTCCAACTGATTACCAAAAAGCAGTGAAAAGTAATTGGTTTGACACCATGAGAGCCGACAAACGCTTTGATGCACTTTTTGAGAGATTGGACAAATGCGTAATTTGCAGAGAAAAGGGAACCGATTAACCCATTAACGCCCCCAACAGCCGCACCCTCGGGTGCGGCTGATTATATTGTGAACGGCTTTTGCCAAAAGCCTCCCCTGTGTAAGGGGAGGTGGCACGGCGTAGCCGTGACGGAGGGATTGTAAAATTTTTACACCCAAAAACAATCCCTCAGTCAGCTTCGCTGACAGCTCCCTTTACACAAGGGAGCCTTTCATTGTTGCACGTTCATTTGTTTACAATAAACTACACTCGTTTTCTGTAAATAAATCCTTGAAAATCCCAAAAATCTTCCCGTTTCACATTGACAACCATAGTAAAAAAAGGTATAATATAAGTTAGATAACTGTAAGGAGTTTTATATATGGAAACATTACTCAAAATTTTGAACGGACTTCACCCCGACGTGGATTTTGAAGCGATTGACGACCTCTACGACGAGGGCGTTCTCGATTCTTTGGATATGGTTCGTCTCGTTACCGAGATCGGTATGGAGTTTGATGTGCAAATTCCCGCAGAGGAGCTCATCCCCGAAAACTTCCAAAACGTAAACACTATTATGGCGCTGATTGAGCGTCTTGACGAAGAATAATACAAAATGCAATTTACGTCGTTTTCATTCATCCTCTTTGCTGCGCTGACGCTGATAATTTATTATCTTGTTCCACGTCGCACGCAGTGGTGGGTATTGCTTGCGGCAAGCATCGGCTTTTACGCTTTCGCAGGTTGGGAGTGTATGATTTTCATTCTCTACACCGCCGCCGTGACCTACCTTGTCGCACGCTTGATGCAAAAGCGTGCCGACCGCGAGGCTGCCTATGTTGAAGAAAACCGCGCCACACTCTCCAAAGAGGAGCGCAAGGCTTACCGCGCAAAAGAGAAAAAGAAGCGTCTGCGAATTTTGACCGCAGGACTCATCCTCGGCTTTGGAATGCTCGCAGTACTCAAATACACCGCTTTTACAGTAGGGAATTTCAATAACATTCTCTCGGCATTTGGAGCAAAAGAACTTACTGTTCCGTCATTGCTTTTGCCTCTTGGTATTTCCTTTTATACCTTCCAATCGATGGGGTACCTCATCGACGTTTACCGCAAAAAGGTGAGGGCAGAGGCGAGCTTTGCAAAGCTTTTGCTCTTTGTTTCATTTTTTCCACAACTGTTGCAAGGACCGATCAGCCGCTTTGGCGATTTGCAGGAGCAACTCATTGGTGAGCATCCATTCAACTGCGAGAACGTCCGCGCAGGACTCTTCCGCATGGTGTGGGGATATTTCAAAAAGCTGATCGTAGCCGACACGGCAATGGTCGGCATCAAAACCCTGATTGAGCAGTCGGACAAGTTCGACGGAGTATACGTTTTCTTACTTATCGTGCTCTATTCCGCACAGATTTACGGTGACTTTACGGGTGGCATCGACATTACCATCGGTCTTTCCGAGGCGATGGGTATCCGACTTGCCGAAAACTTTAACCGTCCATTCGCATCGCGTTCCACAAAGGAGTATTGGAACCGCTGGCATATCACCATGGGCACGTGGTTCACCGATTACATCTTTTACCCCTTGTCGGTTTGCAAGGGAATGCAAAAACTTACCCTCGCCACTACCAAACGCTTTGGTAAAGGCTTTGGTATGCGCCTGCCCGTTTACACCGCCACCATTGCCACTTGGTTCCTGACAGGTCTTTGGCACGGTGCGGGCTGGAACTTCATCGTATGGGGGCTCCTCAACTGCCTTGTCATCCTTGTTTCTCGCGAATGCGAACCCCTTTATCGCAGATTCTATAAGAAATTTCCGAGCCTTGCCGATTCTCGCATTTGGCACGCTTGGCAAGCGACAAGAACATTCCTGCTCATGGGACTTATCCGTAGCCTTGACTGCTATCGCGATGTACCAAGGACATTCCGTTTGTGGGGCAGTATGCTCACAAAATGGAATGTGGGCGAGCTTTTTTCAGGCAAGTTTGAAGAATGGGGTGTGTTCTCCTTCGATCTCGGCATAGCCGAATGGTGTGTGATTTTGGGTGGCATTGTTGTCATCAATGTTTTTGATCGTCTCGGTCGCAATACACCCGTCCATCACCGCATAGCACCACACCCCGTGGCTTGGTTTGCCGCGGTTTGTGCGCTGATTGTTGTCATTCTCATATTCGGTGCTTATG
>SVQS01000026.1 GCA_015065205.1 Oscillospiraceae bacterium | reverse complement strand
GGAAAAAGGTGATGGAACCATCTTCTCGGGCGCGATTATGAAGGCAGGACGCGCGCTTTCGGTTATCAACAACGTTGAAAGAAAACATATCATTCTGATCACCGACGGAAAACCCGGAGATTCCTACAACGATTATGAGCGTTATATAAAAGATAACGTTGCCGATGGCATTACGATGTCGCTTTTAACCCTTGGTATGGATAATGCAGAACAAATAGCCATGATGCAGAAGACCGCGGCTGCCGGCGGCGGAAAATTCTACAACGTCAACGACGTCAGCTCCATTGCGAGCACGATGTATAAGGACCTTACCGAGGAAGCGATTCCCGAAATACAGTACGGAAAAGAATTTGAATTGACCGTTAAGGATAAAAGCACCATCCTTTCCGGCATTGATAGCGACACCATTCCCACGCTTACCGGATATTACGGAACGGTTGCCAAAAAAGGCGCAACCGTGCCGCTTATGGGCGAATACGTTCCTATTTATGCTACACACAAATACGGCAAGGGAACCGTGGGCAGCTTTATGTGCGATATCGGTGGCGAATGGTCGCAGTCCTTTACCGAAAACCTCGTTGGCGAAGCACTGATAGTGAATATCGTTGAAAGCATTTTCCCGTTTGAGGATATCCGTGCTGACAATATCAAATACGAACTGCAATCGGATAACTACTTGCATTGGCTCAATATCTACAGCGATACAGAGGGGCAGACCGTTGATGTGTCGATAAATCCCGTGAGCACATCTCTGCAACACCTTTGGGGAGAAATCAAAGTGGATGTTGCGGAGAGCAACAGAAGATTCACATTCTCGCTCACCGAGTCCGGACTTTATGAAATTATGATTACCGCGTCGGATGAGGACGGCAATATTCTATCCGAAATTCCCATTTATAAGGCATTGTCGTATTCGAAAGAATACGATACTTCCTTCGATGATGCCGAGGACGGATCGCGTCTGATGGCAGGGCTTGCACAAACAAGCGGGGGAAAAGAGATTGAGGATCCCGTTGAGGTTTTTGGAAGTTTTAAGAAAATGTTGAGCAAGACATTTGATCCAAGACTGATACTCATTATTGTTGCAATCGTTTTTATGCTTTTGGATATAGCCGTTCGTAAATTTAAGTTCAAGTGGATCCACGAAATCATAAGAGAACATAAAGAACAAAAGTCGCAGTAGGCCTTTTCGCACACTGCAACAAAACCGAAAGGAGAAGTAGATGAAGTATTTTCGTTTACTTACATATTGTTTTATCATTTGCACCTTGTTGGCTTTTTCTGCCTGTGAGAGTGCCGAGCCGCCGGATGCTCCTCGCGACATTGCCGTAGAATATGAAACGCTGACACTCAAATGGAGTGAGGTAAAGGGGGCAAAAATATATACCGTTCGTATTGAACAACAAAACAAAGAGCCCATCCTCGTGGATTTGAGCAAAACGTATTACTCACTTGAATCTCTCCCCGCGGGAGAATATAGTGTGTCTGTGCGTGCCTGCGGTCAAAGGACAGAATATTCGCCTTTCTCAAATCCCGTAGATTTCATACGGGATGAGGAGTGCGGACTTGTGTTCAAACTGATAGACGGCAAAGGGGAATACGAGGTCGCTTCCAAGGGAGAGGCAACCGGCGTGATTGAAATCCCCTCAATCTATCGGCAAAAGGCTGTTACCGCCATAGGAGAAAAAGCATTTTTCAACGCTGGTGACATCACCGAGGTAAAGCTACCCGATAGCATAAAATCCATCGGCTCATTTGCTTTTGCAAATTGCTCCTATCTTGAAAAAATCAATCTTCCACAAGGGATTCTTTCTTTGGGAGAGAGTGTTTTTTCGGGATGCCGTGCACTGGGCGGAACGCTCTCTCTTCCCGAGGGGCTTGTTGAAATTCCCAAGAGCGCATTTGCGTATTGCTCGTCCATTGAGGAGATACATTTCGGTCAAAAGTTGGTGTCTATTGGTGACAATGCCTTTACCGACCTTTCAAACTTAAAGGCTATTATCTTACCCAAGTCGCTTAAAAAGATTGGCAACTTTGCATTTGCGGCGTGTGCCGATGCTACCGAAATTCGCTTTGAGGAAGGGCTCCTTGAAATTGGTGAATTTGCTTTCTCAAAAGCAATTTCCATCAACTCCTTAATCTTACCCAATAGCCTAAAAACGATTGGCATGGGGGCGTTTTATCACAGCTCCAATCTTTCCTCTGTCACGCTCGGATCAGAGATCACAGAAATGGGCGATTCCGCATTTTTAGAGACAGCGATCTACAACAACTCGCCCACCAATGAAATCTATATGGGAAATTGGTTCCTCGCCCTCAAGGATACGACCGTTTCTTCGATTAACATAAGAGAGGGAACCGAGGGCATTGCCAACAGCGCACTCTATGCAAATCAATCCATCACAGCGATCGAGCTTCCCAACAGTGTCAAGTATATCGGCAAAAACGCATTTGCGGGTAGCAATATTCTCAGCATTGTAACGGGTAGCGGCATCTTGCATATTTCTGATCAGGCGTTCCTGTTTTGTAACAAGCTTATAGACGTTGTTCTCGGCTCATACGATTACGTTGAACAGACTCTCAAAGAAAGCTCTTTGCAGAGCATTGGCAATTACGCTTTTATGAATTGCTCCAAGCTTGCAAGAATTCAAATACCTGAAACAGTTAAGGAAATCGGTTCTTATGCGTTCCGCAACACCGAACTGTTCCACAACGCGCTCACGGGTGCGGTCTATGCCGACAACTGGATTGTTGATTACAATGATACGGTAACCGAGAACATTGTTGTGGATAAGGGAACGGTTGGAATTGCTCGCTATGCTTTTTACAATCTGCAAGAACTCAAAAGCATTAAAATTGACAACAGTGTTAAGTATATCGGCAAGGGTGCTTTTTACAACTGCACCGCGCTACAAAAGGTTACGTTCCCAGATGCCCTTGAGCGCATTGAGGATTACACCTTTTACAACTGCTCATCCCTCAAATTAACAAGTTTGCCTCCAATGCTTCGCGAAATTGGAAGATCCGCATTTTATATGTGTGGTGTTACCAACAATGACCCCAACGATACAGACAGTGACAGGCTTGAAATTCCCGCAGGTGTTACCTACATTGGCGACTTCGCATTCTTCGGTTGCGGATACCGCCGTGCTGACTCGATCAGCGGAGAGACCGAAACATCCGGAATCGATATGCTGGTCATTGGCGATCGGGTTGAATACATCGGAAAATGTGCTTTCCGCGATTTTGCATCGCTCAAGAGTGTTATCATAGGCGGAACGCTTATGATAGGCGATAAAGCCTTTTACGATTGTTCTTCCTTAGAGGAAATAACAGTGAAAAACAAGCTTGTGACCATAGGCGATAAGGCATTTTACCGTTGCACGGGTTTAAAGACTGCCATGTTCCCCGATACACTCAAGACGATTGGAAACTATTCTTTCTATAAGTGTGAGGCGTTGACTGCAGCCTTTGTGGGTAACGGTCTTGAAAAGATTGGCAATTTTGCTTTCTTGGGAGACATCTTGCTTTCCAATTTGCAAATTCCAACAACGGTTTTGTCCATTGGCGAGCAAGCATTCCGTGATTGCGGATCTCTTCCTTCATTAGCGCTTGGCAAAAACCTACTTTTCATCGGTGCGCACGCGTTCTATTCCTGTCATCAGTTGACCTTGTACGTCGACACTGATGCCACCGTTTCAGAGTGGCACACAAACTGGAATTCCTCTTTTGCAGTCGCAGTTTTGGGGTGCAAAATATCCGATGACGGATACGTTACATCGGTGATGGCGCTTCAAGGTTCGGTAATGAACAAATTTACCGATACTGAGCTTTCTGCTCCAAGCCGCAATGGATACAATTTCATCGGTTGGAGCACGAGCGAATCTGCAGAGGAAGTCCAACATCCTGCAGAGTATGTCTGCGATCCCAACAGAAAAACCGCTCTGTATTCTGTGTGGGAAGTTATCCAATAAAAACACTTTATCAAATAAGGCTTTACACCATTGTTTTTACAGTTGTAACAGATATAAGAATGGAGAATATGTAGCTATATGAAAAAAAGTTTTAAGTATCTTTTATTGATTGTATCCGCACTCGCCCTAATTCTTTGTGCGGTTGCGTGTGGATCGGTGAAATCCATTTCGGTCAGCCCAGATCACGAATTTCAAACCACATACGTGCTGGGGCAGGAGCTCAATCTTTCCGGCGGTATATTGAACGCGGATGACGGCAAGAAAGTGAGCGAAATCGCACTTGATTCCAAAGATGTAACCGTTTCGGGATACGACAAAAATCTGCTTGGTAAGCAGACCTTGACAGTGGAATACGAAGGTGTAACCACTGAACTCACCGTTACGGTTGTTGAAAACCTGACGGTAAACAACGCCATTGTTGACTATCTTGTGGGAGATACACTTGATGTAAGCAAGGGGAGTGTAAAAATAACGAATCCTGATGGATCGTCCCGCACGTTCCCTTTTTCAAGTGCATTTGTTTCGGTCAGTGGGTTTGATTCATCCACTGCAAAGTCGAACGTGGAGCTTAAAGTTGTTTGTGACCTCAACGGCGAAAAATATGAGGGAAGCTTAAAGGTAAATATTTACGCAATCGAATCTGTAGATTTCCGCAAGCCCAATAAAATCACCTATACCAGCCATTATCAAGGAAAGCCGGACGCTTCGGGCGGAAGGTTCATTTTAACAGGAAATGCAGGAGCTATCAAAAGAGAAGTGGCGATTAGTGAGGATATGATATCGGGTTTAGACGTCACTGCGGTAAATGCTGAGAATTCTCCTATTAAACAGATTCTTACCGTTATCTACAACGATGAGCCTTACACTTATGAGGTACAACTTACGTACACAGATGTATCGATGTTCCTTGACAATGCCGAAAAGGTTCTTGTAATCAATTGGGCGGGGGAGAGCGAGCCTGTTATAGAGCCCGAAATTGGTGAGCTTGCGCTCGAGCTGATGCAGGCATACGTTGATATGAAAGTGTCGGATAGAGGATTGATTGGTGAAGAATTAGCGTTCAACGTTGCGCGTACCGCAATGGTTTACGGCTTTGAGATTTGGAGCGACAATATTCGTCAGTTTAAGGATGTTTTTGCCATTGAGTACGGTGAAACGGTTCTTTATTTGAAAGAGTACGAAACGGTAAAAGCTTCTTTACCTCTCTTTGAGGACAAGGACAGCGCAATCTATACATTAGCCCCCCTGCTTTTGGAAATTATTGAGTTGTACGGTGATAAGGTCATTTATGAAAACGAAAAGGAACGCATCATGTTCAGCAGCTATCCCGTTATGGATGACTATCAGCTGAGCGTTATGCAGGGAGCACTTGAGCACGCGATTGCAATTTACGAATTGATCAAGGATGTTCCAAATGATTGGAAGGTCAGCGGACTTGCACCCCATTATAGCGTGATAGGAAAAACGGCTACACAAATTATGGGTGCCAGCTACATACTTGAATTCCCCGATCTTTATTATCTGGTTTCCGATTGGCGCGAGGAAAACGACCTCTTCGATATGATATATAACTACTTGTATGATACAGACGAGAAGGATGTTATCGAGTACTTTGTTATATACGGTCTGCCTTCGCAGATCAGCGAGCTTTACGGATACGTCTTCAATGCGGTCATCGTTATGGATGATATCAATGTTAAAAATCTGAAATATACCGATACTACAAAATTTTTCTACAATTATTTTCTTGCAATTGATTGTGCCCAAAAGATAAAAGAGCAAGAGGGAACCGTAGAAAGTTACATCTACAACGACGTTCCCGTCAATTTGCTTTTGGGTATGAATGGCTCTGAGGATATTACCTTTGAGGTTATATTCGATTATATGCGTATAGGAGAATACGGCTACCGTCATCTTTCCGGTGGATTGCTTGATTTGCAAGCGTATGACGTGCTGATGAAAGAGTACGTTGCCCTTGTTAAAAACACCATTCAGATTGACGGATACGAAGATACCGCAGAATACGGTGAGAGCATCAAGAGCATCTTCAATCATTTTGTTGCCCTGTCGCCCTCACAGCAGTATAATTTCCTGTCCACACTCAACGTGCTTTATACGCGCGGTGTTCCCGAGCTGGCGTTTGATGATTTAGGTAAGTATTCGCAATATATGAGCTATTTCACCGTTGTCATCAACAACTTTATGAGGAGCAAACTTTCCGAAGAATACGCAGACACCTATAACAACCTTATTCTTGCAATAGAGGTTTATGCAAACCGATTTGGCTATGATGCTTGGGAAAGCGATTTTACAGCACGCATGGATAAGGTTACGTCGGATTTGATCCAAATGCCGGATGCCGATAAGGCAAACTTTACCTATTATCTTGGTAGCGCTTACGATAAATACATGACGATCAAAGCGAACATTAACACCAAAGCAGATCTTGGAGAATGGGCAGATGAGGTGGATGCTTTGTTCAAAGCGCTCACCGATATGCAAACTGCATACTATTCTGTTGTTTCGAGCACATCCTATAACTACAACTATTTCCTGTCTTCCTTTGAAAAAGCAGCGAGCATAGCAGCAGATATTCTTGCACGCGCACCCCAGAGCGTGATTTACGCATATTACCACGAACCCCTGTTCCATGCGTATACCGATGGAATAAACGGCTCCGAAGAGGCAGGTTATTGGACTTTGGACTATGCTGTGAATGTATACCGCAATTTTTACATAGAAACATTGCTGTTCTTTGATGGCTCAAGTATTAATCTTTACGATATTTACCTCGAAAAGAATTTGGACGAATTCCTGATGCTTTATTACGAAATGATAAGCGCCTTTTTCAATAAGGAAGAAAATGAGTCTCCCGTATTCGAAAAGGAAAAAGTGCTTGCGGTTATTGAAGCATTCAAAAATCTTGATTCCCAAACCAAATCCCTTGTTATGACGTTGGAAGGTAACATCAATCTGTATTATTCGGCACTTGAACTTTTTATTGCCGAGGCTTTCAGCGAGAATGCCGGGGCAGTTGCCCAAAAGCTTTTCAGTCTTGAGGCAAACTACTATACCTATGAGGTAACGCAAAGCGTGGTGACGCTCAATGCAATCAGCGAAATTCTTGCACAGCTCAAGGAACTCCACACAGGACTTGACGATTCCGATTTGGCTTCTTTCGAACCTCTGGAAGGTATTTACAATTATTATGTTGAAAAATGTGAACAGCTTTTGGCTGAATAACGTCTATTTATTCACAAAAATGAATTTTTATTCATTGTTTGGGCGGGTTTTTAAAAAAGAACCACAAATTAATGGAATAAATCTGCTTTTTTAGCACAAAACGCTTGACATTTGGTATAACAAGTTGTATAATGAAAGAAATTCCACTAATTTTTATGCAGGAATATGCATTCGGCATACTACAGCGCTACAAATTGGTTGAATAATAAACAACGAAAGGAAAAAAGCTATGAAGAAAATTTTATTATCGTTGCTTTTGGTTACTGCACTGATTCTTTCTGTTTCGGGATGCCTGGCAGAGAAGACCTGCACCGTAACCTTTGACACAGACGGCGGTTCTGCCGTTAGAAGTCAAGTTGTGAATGTGGGAGAAAACGCAATTGCTCCCACCGCCCCTGTGAAGGAAGGTTATACCTTCGCCGGTTGGTACGTTGGCGATACAGCTTATGATTTTACATCGGCTGTTACCGAAAACGTAACCTTAAAGGCAAAATGGACTCTTAATACTTACACCGTAACCTTTGATGCCGACAATGGCACCGAAGGCACCACTGCACCCGTAGAGCACGGCAAAACCGCGGTTGCTCCCGCTGATCCCATCAAGGCAGGTTATACCTTTGCCGGTTGGTATCTTGGTGAAGCAGTTTATGATTTTGCAACTGCTGTAACCGGTGACATCACCTTGAAGGCAGTATGGACTGTAAATCAGTACACGATTACCTTCGATACCGACGGCGGTAGCGAGATTGCCCCCATTACATCGGATTTCGGCGCAGCAGTAACAGCTCCCGCAGCTCCCACCAAAGAGGGTTATACCTTTGCAGGTTGGGATAAGGAAATTCCCGCAACAATGCCTGTTGAGGGTGTGACTGTTAAGGCACTGTGGACTGTTAATCAGTACACCATTACCTTCGATACCGATGGCGGTAGCGAGATCGCTCCTATCACATTGGATTTTGGAGCAGCAGTAACAGCTCCCACAGCTCCTACTAAGGCAGGCTACACCTTTGCCGGTTGGGATAAAGAAATCCCTGCAACCATGCCTATTGAGGGTATCACCGTTAAGGCACTGTGGACCGTTAATCAGTACACGATTACCTTCGATACCGATGGCGGTAGCGAAATAGATCCCATCACTTTGGATTTCGGCGCAGCAGTAACAGCTCCCGCAGCTCCCACCAAGACCGGCTACACCTTTGCCGGTTGGGATAAAGAAATCCCTGCAACCATGCCCATTGAGGGTATCACCGTCAAGGCACTGTGGACTGTTAATCAGTACACCATTACTTTCGATACCAACGGCGGTAGCGAGATCGCTCCTATCACGTTGGATTTCGGTGCGGCAGTAACAGCTCCCACAGCCCCCACTAAGGTTGGTCACTTCTTTGCAGGTTGGAATAGGGAAATTCCTGCAACCATGCCTGCCGAAAACGTAACTATCACGGCATCTTGGACAGTTAAGCAATACACCATCACCTTCGATACCGATGGCGGTAGCGAAGTAGCTCCCATCAAATTGGATTTCGGCACAGCTGTAACAGCTCCCGACGCTCCTACCAAGACCGGCTATACCTTTGCAGGTTGGGAAGTTGATATTCCCGCAACTATGCCCGCCGAAAACGTAACGATTAAGGCAACATGGACAATCAATCAGTACACCATTACCTTCAATACCGATGGCGGTAGCGAAGTAGCACCCATTACATTGGATTTCGGAGCAGCAGTAATAGCTCCCGCAGATCCCACCAAGACCGGCTATACCTTTGCAGATTGGGATGTTGCTATTCCCGCAACTATGCCTGCGGAGAATATGACCATCACAGCATCTTGGAAGATCAACCAATACACCATCACTTTCAATACCAATGGTGGTAACAAGATTGCAGCCATTACATTGGATTTTGGTGCAGCTGTAACAGCTCCCGCAGATCCTACCAAGGCAGGTCACACCTTTGCAGGTTGGGATGTTGATATCCCCGCAACTATGCCTGCAGAGAATATGACCATCACAGCATCTTGGACGATTAACCAATACACCGTAACCTTTGATGCTGATAATGGCGATCCGCTCATTACTGTGACCGTTAATTACGGTGAGATTGTAAACGCTCCTGCAGATCCCGAAAAGGAAGGTTATAACTTTGCAGGTTGGTATCTCGGAGATAAGGCGTTTGATATTGAATCGCCTATTAGCGAGAGCGTAAACCTGAAGGCTCATTGGGCAATCAATCACTACACTGTAATTATCAATGCCGACAACGGCACGGATATAGACGATAATATCGTAGAGTACGGTACGATCATTGCCAACCCCGGTACTCCTGTTAAAGAGGGTTATACCTTTAAGGGATGGTTCGTTGGCGAGAATGAGTATGATTTCGCTAATCCCATCACAGGCAACACTACCATTAAGGCTGTTTGGGCAATCAACCAATACACCATCACCTTTGATACGGTTGGCGGTAACACAATTGCTGCCATCACCTTGGATTTTGGAGCAGATGTAACAGCTCCCGCAGATCCCACCAAGACCGGCTACACCTTTGCAGGTTGGGATGTAGAAATCCCCGAAACAATGCCCGCAAAGAACGTAACTATCACGGCATCTTGGACCATCAATCAGTACACCATCACCTTCAATACTGTTGACGGTAGCGCAATCGATTCTATTACGCTTGACTATGGAACAGCGATCGTTGCTCCCGCAGATCCTACTAAGACCGGCTACACCTTCGCAGGTTGGGATGTTGCTATTCCTGCAACAATGCCTGCAGAGAACGTAACCATCACGGCATCTTGGACCATCAATCAGTACACCATTACTTTCGATACCGATGGCGGTAACGCAATCGATTCTATTACGCTTGACTACGGGGCAGCCATCGTTGCTCCCGCAGATCCTACCAAAGAAGGCTACACCTTTACAGGTTGGGATGTAGAAATCCCCGAAACAATGCCTGCGGAGAACGTAACCGTCAAGGCACTCTGGACCTTGAACACCTACACGGTAATCTTTAATGCAGATAACGGTACCCTTAACAAAAACGTACTTGTTAACCACGGCGCAACCGTAGATGCTATTGCCGATCCTGTTATGGAAGGTTACATCTTTGACGGTTGGTTCATTGGCGACACGAAGTATGACTTCACAACTCCCGTAACCGGTGAGCTTACACTGACTGCTAAGTGGACTATGATTACATACAACGTAACCGTTGACACTGCAAACGGTGCTGAAGCAACCACGCAAACCGTAAATTACGGTAATGCTGCAGTTCTTCCCACAGACCTCGTTAAGCCCGGCTTCAAATTTGTAGGTTGGACGCTCAACGGCGAGGCTTATGACGTTACCGCTGTTGTAACCTCTGATATCACCATCGTTGCAGCTTGGGAAGTTGTTCTTCCCGACCTTACCGAAATCGCAGGCACATGGACCGGCGACGAAATGGTTGGTTACACAGCCTACTCCTACGAGTTTATTATTGCGGCAAACGGCGTAATTACCGCTTCTTACAACAACGGTTATACCGATGTTGTATTGACAATCAACTACGTTCTCTTTGAGAACAACGTACTTACCATCAACTACGATGCAGGTAGTGTTGAAGGTGCAAATCTGGTATTCACTCTTTCCGGCGACAAGGGTAGCCTTGCTACACAGGCAGGTGTAATGGGTACCGCAGTAACACTTTCTAAGACCTATACCGTAACCTTTGATTGGGGCAACTACAAGAGTGAAGTTGATCCTACAACTAAGACCGTATCCAGCGGTAGCACCGTAACTGCTCCTTCCAAGAGCTGGACCGGATACGAGATCAAGGCTTGGTACCTCAACGGTGAAGTATTTGATCTGGCAAACACTCCCATTACTTCCGATATAACTCTCGTTGCTGAATGGGCTCCCAAGATGCTTACCGTTACACTCTACGGTCAAGACGGCACTACCGTTGTTAAGACCCTTGAGGTAGCGTATAACACTGTTTTTGGCGATCTCGCAGATCAACTTCCCACCGAAATTCCTACAACCGATGGCTTTAAGTTCAACGGCAAGTGGTACACCACCATTAAGGCAACATCCCCTGTAAGCGCAACCGCCAAGATCACCGCTGATAAGGAATATTTCCCCGGTCTCATCGCACCTATGGATGACATCGCAGGTACCTGGACAGGAATCGATAGCAAGGGCAACGCATACACAATGGTAGTTGATGCTACTAATCAAACAGTAGCTATTACCACGGTTAATGGTGACGTTACCACCGAATATAACGTAGCTTCTATTTACTACAAGGATTTCTCCGGCACAGTTAAGCTTGTTGTTAGATACACTACCGGTATCAGCACTTCCGAAACGACATTGACGCTTACTTACACCGCAGAAGGCACCTTTACCGGCTCCAACAGTCTTGTTCTCGAAAAGCAAGGTCAAAGCTCTTATACTGTAACCTTTGATTCCGATGGCGGTAGTGCTGTAGAGGCTCAAACCATCGCAAAGGATGCAACCGCACAAGAGCCCGTAGCTCCCACCAAGGACGGCTACACTTTTGCAGGTTGGTACAACGGCGAAATACCTTATGATTTCGCAACCCCTGTAACCGGTGACATTACCCTTGTTGCTAAGTGGGAAGAGGTTGTTGTTTCTGCTGAATATATCGTAACCTTTGTGATGACCTCCTCTGCTTCGGAGACGAAAACTGTTCTTGCAGGAGAATATGTTGTTGCTCCTGAAAAGCTTACAAAGCCGAGTAGCACATCGCTTATGGGTTGGTTCGACGAAGATGGCAACGAATTCGATATTGCAAGCACACCCATTACTTCCGATATTACACTTACCGCTAAGTGGGGTTATACAGTTACTATCTATAACCAAAACAAAGAGGAAGTGACAAACTTCCTTGTAGAAAAAGACACCCCCATTCCCGAAGACAAAATTCCCGAAGCTGTTGTAAACGAAGGCTTTGTATTTACCGGCACATGGCACAAGAGCTATACGGTATCTGCAGCTCCTGTTGACATTACCGCTCCCGTAAGCGGAACAACCAAGCTTTATCCCGGCGTTATTGAGGAGAGCATAACTGATTTGGCAGGCACGTGGACCGGTGAAAAGGCAAATAGCGACGGAACGGTAAATGTATATACCTTTACCATTGACGTTGCTGTTGACGAAAACGGCAAGGTGACAGGTGTAACCGTAGTTCCTGTAGTGGATGGCGTAACTTATGAGCCTGAAAGTGTTCAGTACAATGCAAGTAGCTCTAATATGCAGCTTTGCATTAAGTACTATCAAGAAGGTTCTACCTCGATTAAACAGTTCGCAATCAATTACAACGCGACGGAAGAAACCGTTAAATTGGCTTCTCCTTCGATTGTGCTTACAAAGATTGTTCCTCATACCGTAATCTTTATCAATGGTACCACTACGGTATCTACTCAAGAAGTTCTTACATTCCAATATGCCACAGCTCCTGAAAGTCTTACAAAGCCGAGCAGCACAACGTTTATGGGTTGGTTCGACGAAAATGGTAACGAATTCGACATTGCAAGCACACCCATTACTTCCGATATTACACTTACCGCTAAGTGGGGTTATACGGTTACTGTCTATAACCAAAACAAAGAGGAAGTGACAAACTTCCTTGTAGAAAAAGGTACCCCCATTCCCGAAGACAAAATTCCCGCGGCTGTAGTAAACGAAGGCTTTGTATTCACCGGCACATGGCACAAGAGCTATACGGCATCTGCGGCTCCTGTTGATATTACCGCTCCCGTAAGCGGAACAACCAAGCTTTATCCCGGCGTTATTGCGGAGAGCATAACTGATTTGGCAGGCACGTGGACCGGTGAAAAGGCAAATAGCGACGGAACGGTAAATGTATATACCTTTACCATTGACGTTGCTGTTGACGAAAACGGCAAGGTGACAGGTGTAACCGTAGTTCCTGTAGTGGATGGCGTAACTTATGAGCCTGAAAGTGTTCAGTACAATGCAAGTAGCTCTAATATGCAGCTTTGCATTAAGTACTATCAAGAAGGTTCTACCTCGATTAAACAGTTCGCAATCAATTACAACGCGACGGAAGAAACCGTTAAATTGGCTTCTCCTTCGATCGTTCTTAAAAAGTTTGGTGTCCATACCGTAACCTTCGATACCGACGGTGGTAATGCTATTGAGGCTCAAACCGTAGTAGACGGTAAAGCCGCAGTTGCTCCCGTTGTTCCCACCAAGGAAGGCTATACTTTCGCAGGCTGGTATCTCGACGGCTCGGCTTACGATTTCGAGACCCCTGTAACAGCTGACATCACTCTTGTTGCAAAGTGGAATTAAGCATATCACTTGCAACATAACAAATTCTACGGTTATCACCGTGTGCAAATTTGAATAATCACAAACAGCAAGAGCCCTCGCCAAACGGCGAGGGCTCTTGCTGTTTGCAGTTTCGGTTTCCTGTTCTGCAGTCAGCCATTTTGGATGGATGATCACTCTTCTCGAGATACGTAGTAGTAGACGTCCTTCCTGAGTGCAATGCAGCCGTTCATAAATTCCCCCTCAATCAAGTCGGGATAGAGCATTTCAATAGCCACTCGAGCCCCAAGGCGAAAAGCATAAACGAAGACCTCACGTTCGCTGATGTCTGTGAGCTCACCATAACGAAACGATTGCAAGAACGCTACAAGATGACAAGGTGTTAGTACCGATGGCGTATTGGCAAAGCAAGGGACTTCCGCGAGGCGGAAAGAAAACACAAGCAGATCCGTACAAGTGGTGCAAGACGACCATTGCCAAAATGCTCTCGCAACAGGAATACTGCGGTGACGTCATCAATTTCAAAAGTACCTCAAAGTCTTTCCGCAACAAAACGCGTGTTGAGAACCCGAAGGAAAATTGGGCAATCTTCAAGGACGTTCACGAGCCGATCATTGACCGCGACACGTGGGAGCAAGTGCAGAAGCTTGTGGAAAAGACCAAGCGCAGACCGCCAAAGGATAAGAACCAAAAGAAAAGCATCTTCACGAGCTTTCTTTATTGCGGAGATTGCGGTCATAAGCTGTGGTTCAACTTCAACCAAAAGAATCCGAGCATCCGCTTTTTTAGTTGCTCGAACTACAAGGGAATGCGAGGCACTTGTGAAAACACCCATTATATCCGCGAGGATGCCTTGGAGCAGATCGTACTGATGGAGCTGCGGATGCTTGCGGACTTTCTTGAAAGTGCAGAGGAAGCCTTTGCGGAGCTTTTAGAGAAAAAGACCAACAAGGATATGCACAGGGAGAGAACGGCTGCGGAAGGTGCTTTAGCGACGGCGAGAGCGCGTAGTCAAAAGCTCCTCGGACTCTTTGAAAAGCTCTACGAGGATAACGTAGAGGGCAAGGTTACGGATGAGTGGTTTATGCGGCTATCTCAGAAGTATGAGAACGAGCAAGAGGAGTTGAAGCGGCAGACACTTGAACTCAAAGAAAAACTCGATAGTATCGACAGAATGCAGACGGCAAAGGACGATTTTCTCAAAGCAATCAGAAAGTTTATGGAGATGCGAACCTTAACACCCGTTATTCTGCGAGAGCTGATTGAAAAGATCGAGGTCTTTCCCGTAGAGGGAACAGGAAAGGACAGAACGCAAAAAGTCATCATTCATTACCACTTCGTCGGCACGCTTGACATCCCCGGCATCATTCATAGACCGCCCTATATCCTCGACTCACGCAAGGACGTAGCCATCGAATACTTATCTAACGCAGTTTAACCCCCAAAACAAAAAAAGAGCAGGCGAACCTGCTCAAAACAACTCAATATTTAACCGAAAAGTAAGCATAAGCAAAAAATATCGAGTGTCCATAACTTGAATCTGTTATGAACACTCGATATGGTACGGATATTCATAACGAAACTGATTGTTTTCGACATTATCCATACATATTCCAAACGTGCCTAAAGCCTTATGTTTTCAAGTAAAATCAACACTTGAAAGGAATATGATTATGGAAAAGCACATCACTCAAAACGGCATCAAATACGAGCTTAAAGGCGAGCAATACTATCCAATGCTCGAAATCTCAGAGAAAAATGAACACAAAATCGGCAAATATGGACTCCTTCACCGTGACTACATCAAGCAATACAAGAGAGGCACATACACCACTCTCTTAACTGAGGGCAGACTTAACTCCTACCTTCACGAAATCGACGTACAAGCCAATTCGATGGTTGAAGCCATAGTTGCTAACCTTGCCCGCGAACGCGGCATAGACGAAGAATTAAAGGCTTCTGATCCCCTCAAATGGGTTGCTGAGATGAACAACATCAAGGCGAGCGCTGAAGAGATCGTTTTGCGGGAGGTGATCTATCAATGAAGTCGATCATCAACGAGCTTTGGCACGGTAATATCGTACCGCAAGAGGATAGCCGCACGAACTCAAAGGAAATGAAAGAATTGCTCGGCTATATGTCGCGTCATCACGAGGACTTGGAGAAAAGCTTTTCTAATGAACAAAAAGAGGTCTTTGAGAAATTCCACGATTGTTGGAGCGAGTATATGAGCTTGGCAGAAGCAGCCATCTTTGAATACGCCTTCCGCCTCGGAGCGAGGCTCACAATGGAGGTGCAAAAGGACACATAATAGGCGAATAGAATAACAAGGCATCGGAGCAAAATCCGATGCTTTTTTAATAAAAAA
>SVQS01000198.1 GCA_015065205.1 Oscillospiraceae bacterium | reverse complement strand
CACGGGCTACAACGGCGCTCCTCGCGGACGCAAAAACTGCTCTGATGTTGGTAGCTGTATGAGAGATAAATTGAATATTCCGCGTGGCGAGAGATACGAGCTTTGCCGTTCGGTACACGCCGAGGCGAATGCCATTATTGCCGCTTCCCGTGACCAGATGCTTGGTGCAACCCTGTATATGGTGAGTGTCAATGCCAAAACGCACGAGCTTGAGCCCGGAACATCCTCTTGCATGATGTGCAAGCGTCAGGTCATCAATGCGGGCATTTCTACCGTTGTTATTCGCGATGACAAAGAGAACTTCCGCGTTATTGACGTAAACGATTGGATCGAAAACGATGATTCGCTCAGCGGTACATTTGGGTATTGAGAGAGGTTTTTATGAAGAAGATATTTCGTATAACATTTTTGTGTATCGTTCTTTCCTGCGCTTGTCTTTTGGTATCTTGCAAAACACCAACGTTGGAGTATGAGGATGGCGGTTTTCGCAATCCGCAAACCGACATTTCCTATCATTCTACCTCGCCCAACTATTTTGCCAGACCTACCGACGGTGAACCTTATGCAAAAATCAAGATTCAGGGCGGCGGAGCAGATATTTTGCTTTACGAGATTGCAGGGGTCGATCCTGAACGGTACCTTGTTTCTAACGATTACAGAGTTTATGCCGCTACGGGAGCAGCTCTTCCCGAGCTTTACGACCTGCCTTGCGTTCGCGTTGGCATTTATGATACGCAGGTTTCCTCCAATGACGGCAACATCACCGATGCTGAGGGAATTCTTGCCCTGAAGGAGCTGCAAAAAACAGGAACCTTCGTCAACCAGAATATAATTGCTTTTTATATACAAGAAAATAGCGAGAATTGGTACGATCTGCACTTTATGGGCGACGGTGCCTACAAAGGGGTTTACTATCAGCTTAAGTACGGCGTTTTCAATACAGATGTAATCGTTATCGATTTTTTGCAAAGAGATGCCAACGGAGATATTGTTGACCTTTATCCCGGTATTCCTTACGAGGTCGTCAGGGAAGAGTATAACGGCCAAATGTATGATGCTATCAGATACAACTTTGGCAGAGAGATTTTGTGCGATACTGCTACAGGGAATTGCTACAGAATTGAAAACAGCTTGCTACCCTATCTTGCTCCGATCGGTGAATAAAAATGACTGTTGAAAAACTAACTGCCGAGCATCTCTCTGCCGTAGCAGATTTGGAGATGCAGTGTTTTGCCGATCCTTGGAGCGAGAAGGCTCTGGAACTCCTTTTGACCGATGGGGCATACGGCGCTGTCTGTTTGCAGGATGGGTGTATTGTAGCCTATGGCGGTATTTTATGGGCACCCGGTGAAGGGCAGATCACAAACATAGCAACGCATCCCGACCATCGTAGACGTGGAATGGGGGCGGCTGTTTTAGAGCACTTGATTGCAGAGGCGCGTTCTCGTGGTTGCGAGCAGCTCTCGCTTGAGGCGCGTGTTTCGAATACTCCTGCTATTGCGCTCTACGAGCGGTACGGCTTTTTGAAAATGGGGCTTCGCCGCGGGTTCTACAAGCATCCCACTGAGGATGCCTATGTAATGTGCTTACATTTTGAGGACACAAAAAAATGATTTGAGGACAAACTCTATGTATATTTTGGGAATCGAAAGCTCCTGCGATGAAACTTCGGCATCTGTGGTAGAGATGAGGGATGGCGTTCGTGCTATTCGCTCCAATATTGTGGCATCGCAAATAGAGGTACATCGCATTTACGGTGGTGTTGTGCCTGAGATTGCAAGCCGTGCACATATCGAGGCCATTTCGAGCATTACCTATCAGGCGCTCGAAGAAGCAGGCGTTAGCCTCTCGCAAATTGATGCCATTGCGGTCACGGCTTTTCCGGGGCTGATAGGGGCACTTTTGGTAGGTGTTAATTTTGCAAAATCCTTGGCGTATGCCAACAAAATACCGCTTGTTGCCATCAATCATATTCACGGGCACGTTGCTGCGGCGTATCTTTCCAATCCCGAACTGAAACCGCCATATTTGGCACTTGTGGTTTCGGGCGGACACACGGCATTCTATCGCGTAGACGAGGAGACCTCTCTTGTAGAGATTGGTGGCACACGCGACGATGCGGCAGGTGAGGCTTTTGATAAGATCGGCCGTGTGATCGGTCTTCCGTATCCAGGCGGTGCGGCACTCGATAAGCTTGCCTACGAGGGAGATGCAAAGGCAATTACGTTGCCCTCTCCTGCACTTGCAGGGGACACGTTGGATTTCTCTTTCAGCGGCATTAAAACGGCAACGCTCAATTATTTGAACAGCATGGCACAAAAAGGAGAGACCGTCAACACGGCGGACGTAGCGGCAGCCTACACCGATAAGATCGTAAAGGCCATCGTACAAAAGGCAGAGCTTGCCCTGGAGCAAAGCGGAATGAAAACGCTGGTGCTTGCAGGCGGCGTTGCGGCCAACTCGCATCTGCGTGCGGCTCTTGAAACAATGTGCAAAAAGCAGGGATTTTGTCTCTGTATGCCCGAGCGGAGTTTGTGCGGCGACAACGCTGCGATGATTGCGGCGGCAGGTTATTACGCTTATAAAAAAGGAATTTTTGCAGATACCTCGCTCAATGCTTCCGCATCCGATGACGGGCTATAAAAAACGAGAAATATTGCAAAAATCAAATTCGTCACTTTGAACGAATTTTTGAAAAAATAGGAGTTTTCCACTTTTCCACAGGAGTTTTCCACAGGCTGTGGGGAGGTGCTTGAAGGATTATCAATTGCTTTACAAGGTTATATAAAAATCAACAAAAAGCAGAAAAAAAGCCAAAAAATGTGGAA
>SVQS01000197.1 GCA_015065205.1 Oscillospiraceae bacterium | reverse complement strand
CAAAAGAAGTAAAGATAAAAGACAGAGATTTTTATTGATATGCACCCCAAAAGCCTCTAACTTTTGGGGTGCATATCAATTCTCTATTCTTATTTTTTTATTTTTTTACAAAAAAGTCCACACAAGCGCGCATTTATATGTTATAATATAATTAATTATACCATTCAGGAGGTGCGCGATGAAAAGAAAATCCAAAAAGCTTGTGTTGGCGCTCGTTTGCGTGGCACTTGTTGCTTGTCTGATTGGCGGCGTTGTCTTGGTTGTCAGCGGGAACACTCGCTATTTTGAAGGCGAAGCCCAAGAATATTATGAGTCTCTTCTCGCTTTTGGCTTTCCCGAAGATTATGCGCGCTCCTTGACGGAATTACATCTGCTCCATCCGAATTGGAGCTTCACTCCTCTGCTTATTACCGAAGGAAATACCCTTTACCGTTGGAATTACGTTATTGAAAAAGAAACAGAAAAACCCGATACAAACCTCATCTCGGGCTCGGATGATTACCGCGCGTACCGCCATGCCACCAACAAGGAAACCTACGACTCGGGCTATTATCAAGCATCAAAATCTGCAGTGGAATATTTTATGGATCCGCGCAACTTTCTCAATGAAACCGATATCTTTCAGTTTTACGATCTTTCAGCGGCACACAACGTAAGTATTGAAGAAATTGAAGCCGTACTTGTCGGCACTTTTATGCAAGACAGTATGCTTGAGAACGAAAAAACCTTTGCCGAATACTTTCTTGAGGTTGGACAGGAGCTTGGCATCAATCCCGTTTATCTTGCCGTAAAAGCTCGACAAGAACAAGGCACAGAGGGAATTTCCCCTGTTTTGAGCGGTGAATGTGGCTCGCTCCTTGCTAATTATTATGAAAACGGAACGCAAACATCCGAAAGCGGCAATAAGGTTCTGGCTCCTACCGAAGGTTATACGGTGGAAGAACTCCTTGCACTCGACGGATATTATAATTTTTTCAATATTAAAGCAAGCGGAAACGGACTCTTCTCTATCTATTACAATGCAATGAAGCGCGCTGTGGATGGCACTGCAGATATGGCGGAGACTTGGGGTTCTCCCTCTTGGAATACCCTTTGGAAATCCTTGTACGGCGGTGCTTACACCATTAAAACAAGCTTTATCGATCGCTATCAAAACACCATCTATTTGCAAAAGTTCAACGTAGACAGTCGCGCGGCTGATCGCAATTTCTGGGGGCAATATATGCAAAATGTAGCGGGATCTCTTACCGAGTCTCGTACCCTCTTTGGCGCATTTGCTTCTTCGGATGTGCTTGATGGTCCTTGCAGCTTTGTCATTCCCGTTTATGCAGGTATGCCAAAAGAAGCTTGCGCCGACCCCGCACGCGGACGTTGTTCTTATCTTGCGGTGGCTACCGAAAAATATGATAGTGCTACTTTTTTCTCCAGCCCCATCCTGCAAGCAAGCAGCGATACTGTTTACGATACCCTTCGCGTATATGCCGATGATTCTCTGCATTTGCGCGGTGTTATGACACACTCCTACGGTGTCAAGGGCGTAGAATACCGTTGGAACGACGGGGAGTGGCTCTCTCTTTGCGAGGGTGATAAATTTGATGTCACACTTCCTATCTCTTATCCGGAAGGCACTTCGCATATTCTGACACTGCGTACCCTTGCAAGCTATGACCACGAGGACAGCTCGAAAAAATCCAGCTATACAGTTTTATCGGCGGTCTTTTATGTCAACGTTGTAGAGCGTCCGCAAATCAATATCTCCATCGAAAACCACCAAAACACGACCACCACACTCCATCGCGCGGGAACGGAATTTACACTCCCCATTTGTGAGGAAGAAAATTTTGTTGGTTGGTACGGCTCGGACAATACCCTTTTTCCTTCGGGTGGCACGGTCTCCCCCAAAGAAGACATTACTTATACTGCACTCTATATGCGCTTTGAGCAAATGCGCGGCGCGGCATTGGCCTTTCCCAACGACGAAACGCATCTGCGTTTTTATGCCGCCGCAGAAATAGCTACGCTTGAAAAACTCGAGAAATCGGATGCTACCATCTCCTTTTTTGCCACTGTGGTAAACGAGGACGATTCTGAGGAAACTGCAACTGTTGCATTGGGTGGAATAGATGAATCGTTTGAAACGACTTGGCAGGTTCTTTCGGCCGATACAAAAACACTTGAAGCAGATTCTTACAACACAAAATTTTCAATGCGCTTTTGGGCGGTTTGCATCTATTCGGATGGCAGTATGAAAGCTTCCACTGCAGACGGCATATACTGTCAGAGAAGTGCTACTGAGATTGCAAGTGCCGCACTTGCGGATACGACTATTCAATATGATAGCGACATTGTTCAACACTTGACCCAAATCGTGTCCGCAACAACCGCTTGAGAGAAAGGAACCAACTTTTTGCTATGAAAACCCTTGGCTATTACAACGGCAAAATTGATGAGCTTGACAAAATAACGATACCGATGCTTGACCGCGCCTGCTATTTTGGAGACGGTGTTTATGACGTTACCTTTTGCCGCAATTACAAAATTTACAAACTGCGTGAGCACGTAGAGCGCATCTTTCAAAGTGCCGCACTGCTCAAAATCTTCCCCGAAATCACTCCCGACGAGCTTTGTGTTCTGCTCCAAAATCTTGTCGAAAAACTCGATTGTGGCGAGCTTTGGCTGTATTTTCAGTTTTCTCGCGGAACGGATTTTCGCAATCATGCTTTCCCCGAAAAAGCAACTCCCAATTTGTGGATTATGCTCCGTCCTGCCACTATTAAAGATACATACCGTCAACTGCGCGTAATTACACATAAAGATACACGCGCTTTGCACTGCAACATCAAGTCGCTCAA
>SVQS01000025.1 GCA_015065205.1 Oscillospiraceae bacterium | reverse complement strand
AGGCTCAATGCTACCAAGAATGCGTGCAATTTCATCTACGCGCGCGGATTCGCCAAGAAGCAAAACATCCGTCTCGGCTCTGCCATCACGCTCGTGTTTGGTAATGCGGTAATGGTTATCTGCAAGAGACGCAATTTGCGCGGAATGTGTTACGCAGAGCACCTGTGTGCCACCTTTGGCGGTTTCTTTGAGCTTGATGCCGATTTTACGCGAGGTCTTACCCGATACGCCTGTATCTATCTCGTCAAAAATGACGGTGTCAACGCCATCGTGATCGTTGAGAACCGAACGAAGCGCAAGCATAATACGGGAAAGCTCACCGCCCGATGCAATTTTGGAAAGCGGTAATGGTGGCTCCCCCGGATTGGTGGCAATTAAAAATTCGATGTCGTCTCCGCCGTGTTCACCAAGTTCGGTAGGATTGATGGCTATTTCAAATCGCACCTTTGGCATATCTAAGAACGCAAGCGACTCTGTAACCTGTTTAACGATTTCTTTTGCGGCTTCTTTGCGTTTTTGTCGTAAAGCCAAAGCGTGCTTTTCGGCAGTTTTGGTGAGTGTTTCGAGTTGCCTTTGTAATACCGCCAAACGCTCGTCGGATGTTTCAAGAGTTTCCAAGCGTGCGGCGGCATCAGACCGAAAAGCAAGGACAGCTGCCACATCAGCACCATATTTGCGTTTCAGTTTTGCAATTCCCTCAAGGCGTCCTTCGATGCGGTCGATGCGAGCGGTGGGATCCTCGCGATCATCATCCATATAAGAACGCACCGTTTCAGCAACATCTTCAATTTCGGATGCGGCAAATGAAAGACGCGCACAAAGGTTGTCGGTATCATCGACAAGACCGTTCAAGGATTCTAATAAAGTCTCTGCTCGACGGATAACATCGTAGGCATTTCCCTTTTCGGAATCTCGTAAAAGACGGCAGATCATGCCTGTTTGCTTGTTGATGCGTTCAAGATTGGAAAGTCGGTCTCGTTCCTTAATGAGCGCTTCTTCTTCCCCGACCTTGAGTTTCATTGAATCGATATCTTCGATTTGATATTTTAGCATTTCGCAAAGACGCAATTTTTCGGCACTATCCTGAGAGAGTACCTGCACCTCTTTGCGGCACTTTTTGAGCTCTTCAAAGGCGGCTCGATAGTCGGCGAGTGCTTCCTTTGACATACCGTAGGCATCGAGAAGCTCGCGGTGCTTTGCTTTTTGCAAAAGGTTTTGGCTGTCTGCTTGACCTTGGATACTAATCAAAAGCCTTGCAATCTCCCGTTGCACCGCTTGTGTTATCACACGACCATCAAGACGCGTTTGTGAACGGCCATCAGCAGTGATGGTTCGAGAAAGCATTATTGAAGCATCCTCAACATCAATGCCCATCTCGCGGATGTACTCGACGGCAAGGTCGGAAAGCTCCTCAAATACAGCGCTTACAGTGGCACTCGCTTCACCCGAGCGAATCATCTCGCGTGAGGTACGGTTGCCAAGGAGCAAGTTGATGCTATCGACAATCATCGATTTACCTGCGCCTGTTTCACCTGTCAGGGCTGAAAAGCCTTTTTCAAGATCGAGGTCAGCCCGACGAATGACAGCTATGTTTTCGATATGTAATGAAGTTAGCATCGGTTATTTATCGAATCATATCGCGGAAGCGCTCTGCAATTTTACGGGCAGCATCCTCATTTCTCGAAACAAGCAAAATGGTGTCATCGCCCGCAACACACCCCAAAATGTTTTCAAAATGCATGGAATCCAGTCCAACTGCAATCGCATTTGCAAGACCTGCATGGGTTTTGAGAACAACAATGTTGCAAGCATAATCGACACTAATAAGCGCATCGATAAGTGCAGAATTAAACTTCATATTAGAAGCAGGAGCGCTTTGTTTGGGGAGCACATAACGATAGGTCCCCTTGCCTGTTGTCATTTTAGAGATATTGAGCTCACGAATATCGCGAGAAACGGTTGCTTGCGTGACCTCAAAGCCACTTTCGCGCAAGCGCTCGATCAGTTCATCCTGCGTATCTATTTCATATTTGGAGATCAGCTCCAACATTTTTTCCTGACGAATTCTTTTCATACTGCCCTCCTCAGTCAAGCTGTGTGGATTTCATCTTGGCGCGCAAATTGCTGTAAAAGCTACTGGGTGTCAAGCGAATAAGGTTTGTTTTAATCTCAGATTTTGTAATGCGAACGGTTTGATTGCGGTAAAGCTCAAAATTCATACGGCCGTCAACGGTCAAATAAAGCATCTTTTCGCGTGCGCACACATTGCGAATTTCGAGCACCGCACTATCCGAAAAAATCAAAGGCCGCGCACCGAAAGAATGTGGACAAATAGGTGTAACACAGAAACACGGAACGGCAGGATCCACCACAGCACCACCTGCGGACATGGAATATGCAGTAGAACCGGTAGGAGTAGCAACAATAAGACCGTCGGCGCGGTAATTTGCCACGTGCTTTCCCCCTTGTAAAAGTTCCAGATCGACAATACGGGAAACAGAACCGTTGGAAATGACAGCATCATTCAGCGCGTAGCAAAAGGATTTGAGTTCATTGCCCGAAAGGAGCTCAACGCGCAACATTGAACGGCGATCAAGTGTATAGTCACCCGTAAAGAGCGCGTCAAGACCGTCAAGTCCTGACATTTCAAGCTCTGCCATATATCCGAGTCGTCCAAGATTGATGCCGAGAATGGGAGTACCGCGATTAGCCGCGCGGCGTGCTACCTCAAGAATGGTACCGTCACCGCCCAAAACAATAATGATATCCGCTTCGGAATAAACCGCTTCTAAGGGCATATATACAAACTCCTCACGGTGTTTGCCAACGCGCATCAGCTTTTCTTTGTTAAAAGCAGCCACGAGAATACGGCAATCCTTTCCGCGCAAGCGGTCAGCTACCACCATTGCGGCATTTGCTTTTTCGGGAATATTAAAATTGGTGATCAATGCAATTTTTAGCACTGCTATCCCCTCCTTTAGTCTTTACTTAGTTGCTATTTCAAAAATCTGTTGTGCAGTCAACACCTTAACCGATGTGGTTTGACGTACAAGATGCAATAAAAATTCACGGTTTCCATCGCCGCCCTCAATGGGTGACGGGATGAGTGCGATTGGAAAAAGTCCCACACTCTCTGCCGAAGCACATACGCGCTTGATTGCATCGGCATGAGCCGTTCTGTCGCGCACAATACCACCTTTTCCAATCATTGCCCGCCCTACCTCAAACTGTGGTTTTACAAGGCAAACTGCTTCTCCATTCTCTGTCATCAAAGCTGGAAACTGCGGAATGATATAGGTTGCGGAAATAAAGGATACATCCATTACAATCAAATTCACACAAGTGTTATTGATGTGTTCGGGCAAAAGATTGCGCGCGTTTAGTTTTTCGATAGAAATAACAGATGGATTAGCAAGCAAACTCTTGGCCAGTTGTCCAACGCCCGCATCCACAGCATACACTTTCTTGGCACCGCGGCATAAAAGGCAATCGGTAAAGCCACCTGTCGACGCTCCAATATCAAGAGCAATTTTTCCAGATGCGTCGATGCCAAAGGCATCGAGTGCTGCTTCCAGCTTCAAGCCGCCACGGCCAACATAGCGCACTTCGTCACTTTGCGCGATCTCGACGGTATGTTCACCATCACCAAGTTGTTGTGATGACTTTTGAACGATGCGTCCGTCGACTGATACCTTCCCTTCTTCAATCAACATTTGTGCCTTTTTACGGCTGGGGACATATCCTTTTTCTGTTAAAAAAAGGTCAATTCTCATAAAATGGATACTTCAAATACGGGAATAAAGGAAAGTGCTATTGCGGCTACTACACCCGTAATAAATCCAAAAACGACCTGCAAGGGTGTATGACCGATAAGTTCCTTGAAGCGTGTGTCAAAGTTTTTCTCGTCAGACTTGAAAAGCTCCTCAACGATGATGTTGAGAGCACGGGATTGCTTTCCGGTCTCACGGCGAACGCCGGTTGCATCAATCATAACAATGATGGCAAGAACCACGGAGATAGCAAAAATGGCAGAATCAAACCCCTCACCAATGGCACAAGAGGTGCTAAGTGCCGCAACAGTCGCCGTGTGTGAGCTGGGCATTCCTCCTGTCCCAAAGAACATGGTTTTGAGCGAAAATTTTTGTTCCTTGAAAAATCCCGTAAAAATTTTGAGGATCTGCGCCAAGAGCCATGCGGACATTGCCGATATGAGGTAATAGTTCGTAATTAAATCTTGCATACTGTTTTCCTTCTCTTTTCGTCTTATTTGTCACGTACAAGGAGCCATTGCGCCAGCGAGATAAGCGCATCGGAATCGGGATATTTTTTGAGTGCTGTAACAGCCTCTCGCGTCAGCTGTTCCGCATAAAAACGCGCTTCTTCCACTGAGTAAAAATTGAGAAACGTATTTTTCTTTCGTTTTTTATCTCCGCCAACGCTTTTGCCGAGTTGTTCTGCGGTAGCGGTAGCGTCGAGAATATCATCAATAATTTGAAAGACCAAACCAATGTTTTCGGAATAAGTTACAACGTCTGCCATAGCCGGATTGTCAAAACGGATACCCGCCGCAAGCGCGCCCAACACGCAGGATGCGCCAATGAGTGCACCGGTTTTGAGAGAGTGGAGCTTGAGAAGAGACTCAAGTCCGATTTCCCTCCCTTCGCTCTCTACATCCATCACCTGACCGCCAATCATACCGTAGCGTCCCGCACAGCCTGCGAGATATGCCACAGCCATAGCAGAAATCTCGGGGCCGGCTTCCATATTGGTAGCCGCCGCTTCAAATGCGCCTGTCAGGAGTGCATCACCTGCCAAAAGTGCCATTCCCTCTCCAAAAACCTTGTGATTGCAGGGCTTGCCGCGGCGAAGCTCGTCATCATCCATACATGGAAGATCGTCGTGGATGAGTGAATAAGTGTGGATCATCTCCACAGCACAGGCAAACGGCAAAGCCGCCGACTCATCACCGCCAAATAAACGGCAAAACTCGATGGTCAGCATCGGACGAATACGCTTGCCACCTGCAAAAAGGCTGTATCTTTCGGCATCTAAAAGAATTTGAACGTCGATATCATCCGTATAATATTGGCGGAGTGCATCCTCCGTGAGCGTTGCATCACGATGCATCAAGAGTTCAAGAGCTTCGTTTATCATACCTTGTCTCCTCTGCCTTCAAAATCGGCAAGAGTAATACCTTCTTCATTCACTTGCAAAACCTTTACGCTTTGCTCGGCGGTTTCCAATTTTTGCGTGCACAAGCGAATCAGAGAAACGCCCTCTTCATAAAGCTTGAGGGATTCATCGAGTCCTTCTGCGCCCAACTCCAAAAGTCGGGTTATTTCTTCAAGGCGCTCCATTGCCGCCTCAAAAGTGATTGTTTTTTTCGTCATTGCTGTATATCCTTTCGTTGTGATACCCTTGCGCGAACAGAACCGTCCGCCATTCGGATATCCAGCGTATCGTTATCGTTAATCTGTTTTACGCTCGTAACAGTTGCCCCATCTCGGCTAACAGTCGCGTATCCTCGAGAGAGAATCGACAAAGGATTGAGCGCCTGCAATTTGCCTGCAACCGATGCGGTGATTTGTCTTCTTTGCAAAATCGTTTGTTCTATTGCACGGTTCAAGTCCGACTCGCGCTCGTCCAACCGCATACGGAGACCATCGAGCATCTGCTCGGGGTGTTTGAACACGCGCGATGCCGTTATTTGCCCCAATATTCGTTTTTCTTGCGTAATACGCTTCTGCAAAGATGTTTGCATACCAACTTTAAGAGATGCGAAACCGCGCAGAATTTCTCCCATGTCGGGAACGGCTATCTCTGCTGCCGCCGAAGGAGTGGGTGCACGACGGTCTGCTACAAAATCGCAAATGGTAAAATCGCTCTCGTGGCCTACTGCAGAAATCACAGGGACAGAGCAGGATGCTACTGCCCGTGCCAAATATTCATCATTAAAAGCCCAAAGGTCCTCGGCAGATCCACCGCCGCGACCGAGAATGATCACATCAACAAGTCCCGTCATTGAGAAAAACTCCACACCCGAAATAAGCTGTGCGGGTGCTTGTGCGCCCTGCACCTCACTGGGATAGAGAATCATCTCGGTGGCAGGAAAACGACGTCCGAGCACGTTGATAATATCGTGTACAGCCGCACCTGATGGAGACGTAATAACACCGATGCGCTTTGGCATTTTCGGGAGCGGACGTTTGCGTGATTCGTCAAACAATCCCTCTGCGGCAAGCTTGCGTTTGAGTTGTTCAAATCGAATTGCCAAGGAACCCGCGCCATCCGGTTGCAAATCATCTACATAAAGCTGATACTGACCGTTTGTTTCATACACCGAAACACGCCCATGTGCGATTACGCGCATACCGTCCTCGGGTAAAAAAGCCAAGCGTGAGAAGTAAGAGCGAAACATTACAGACTTGAGTTGCCCTGCTTCATCCTTAAGGGTAAAATAAGCGTGCCCCGACGAATAGAGCTTAAAGTTGGATATTTCACCGCGCACAAATACACTCGACAACACACGGTCGCCTTCAAGCACCATTTTTAGATATTCGTTAAGCTGTGTGACCGACAGCGCTTGTCTTTCCGTTTGCATTGTGCGCTCCTTTCATCAAATTTTAAGGAATTGTTTTCTGCAAAGCAAGGAGATGCCTGCCGCGTTATCTGCGGAGAATTGCGGCTCTGCAAAGTAAGTACTATCACGCTTTCCAAGGCGCGATTGCAAATAGCGGTTGCTCATCACGCCGCCCGCATAAACAATTGGGAGAGACGTGATGCGCGCATCCAATTCATTCGTCATCGCCACAAGTGTATCACCGATGAATTGCAGAGTGAATGCAGCAACAAGAGCGGCATCACCACTCTCGTGCCATAGCTTGGTTGCCATATTTTCAAGTCCCGAAAAATTGCAATATCCGTCTTTTACGGATATACGCGACCGAGGAATCTTTTTTTCATTCTTTTCGGCAAGCTTTTCAAGTTCTTTTCCACACGGAAATGCAAGGCCGAGCATCACACCAATGCGGTCGATGGCTTGTCCTGCATTGATATCGGCAGTTGCCGAGAAAAGCTCGATATCAAATCCGCTTGTGTGCGGAGTTGCCAAAAGAACCTCGGTCGTTCCGCCCGAAACGTGGAACGCGGCAAAGCGTTCTGTGTTCAGCAAGTGCATCGCCCCAGCAGAATAAGCCGCCGCCATAATATGCCCCTCTTGATGTGAGAAGCAGAGGAGCGGAATGTCAACCGCCGCCGCAAAGCTTTCTGCCGCTGCAATACCCGAAAGGAAGCATGGCATATAAGAGCCTTCTTGCGGTCTTGGCGTTGCTGAAACACCGATGGCTATGGGGTTCATCCCTTGCAGCTCGCCCGAAAGACTCCGCATAATAGTAGGTAAATTTTTAACGTGTGCAAAGACCGCATCGCTTTGGCGCAATCCGCACTCGCCTGCCTTTACGGGAAGCGGTATTTTGAGGTTGGCAACAACTGCACCGTCCTTGGTACAAATTGCCGCCGAAGTGGTATAGTTACTGGTATCGATGCCGATAAAGCACTCGGTCATTACTGTGCCGCCGCTTCCAATTCTACCTTTGCACCGTGCAAAACACCGTTGACAAAGGTACGCATTTTGGGATCATCATAGGTTTTAACAAGCTCGATAGCCTCGTTGATAGAAACCGCCGCGGGAATATCGTCCATATATTTCATTTCAAAAATGCAGAGGCGAATGGCACTGCGTGATACGGGAGTAATGCGACTCGGCTTCCAACCGTTGGAGTGACGCGCCATAATTTCATCAATTTCTTCCAAATGCTCGCAAACGCCAAAATAAGCACGGCGGATGTATGCATCGTCAACAAACTCGCGATCCTCGCGCGAGAGTGCATAAATCTCCTCGGGGGATGCTTCGCTGTGAAATTCTGTCTCAAAAAGCAGATGAAAGACCTCGGCTCTTGCTTCTTTTCTTGTAATTGCTGCCATTGCTTGCAATTCCTTTCTTCCATTGGGGATGTTTTCGTCAAAAGGGCTCAATACCACATAATAACCCATCTTATATTATTATACAATATTTTTTTAGAATGTCAACACATAAAATGAATATTCTTTAATTTTTATGCATAAATTGCTGTGCAAAATCTTGTAAATGGAGATGAAACGTGTTGAAAAAGAATCTTTTTTGCCGACGTTTTTTAGCATTTTTACTCTATTTGAGTGTTCTTTTTGCAATTTTGTTTGGAATTGCCGAACAAACGCGCACCAAATACGAATTGGATGTTTTGAATAAAGACGCCTCTGCCCGATCAAAAACGATTATTTTGGATGCGGGACACGGCGGCGAGGACGGCGGCGCATCAAGTGCGGATGGACTCCTTGAAAAAGACCTAAACCTCGCCCTTGCCCTGACGATGCGTGATATCCTTGTTGCCAACGGCATCAATGTTGTGCTGACGCGAGAAACCGATACACTTCTTTACGATAGAAACGTGGATTTTCAAGGCAGAAAAAAGATGCTTGATATGGCGGCAAGGCTTAAAATTGCGCAAGATTTGCCTGATGCCGTATTTGTGAGTTTGCATATGAACACCTATCCGCATCCGTCGTGTCAAGGTGTTCAGGTGTGGTATTCCGAAAACAACGATACTTCATTGGAGCTTGCAAAAGTTATTCATTCAACTACGCAAGAACTTTTGCAACCCGAAAATGACCGCCCCATAAAACGGAGCGGAAGTAGCATTTATTTGTTGCATCACTTGGAGTGCCCTGCGGTTCTCGTGGAATGTGGATTTCTCTCTTCCCCCGAAGAGGCGACACTTTTGGGGAATGAAAGTTACCGTCAACAGTTAGCACTGACACTTTGTATGGGAATTTTGCGCGGAATTGAATAAAAACCTCTTGCAAAACCCACAGAAATGCGATATAATGGTAATAAGTACAAAAAGAAAGGTCCGGTGAAATAATGAAAGGACTGAAAACGTTTTACATCTGCTCCGAATGTGAATATAAAAGTGCAAAATGGCTTGGCAAGTGCCCCTCTTGCGGCGCTTGGAATGCCTTTGTTGAAGACGTGCAGGAGCTTGCTCCCGTAGCGGCAAATGCACCAAAGCGCGTGAGTATGATTCCATCTCTTGGAGATAACCACGCAGTCGGTTTTACCGATTTAGAAATCCCCGACTATATGCGCCGTACAACCGGACTTGGCGAGCTTGACCGCGTGCTTGGCGGTGGACTTGTGCACGGCTCTGTTGTGCTCCTCTCGGGTGAGCCCGGCATTGGTAAATCGACGTTGCTTATGCAAATTTGCGATTCTCTTGGAGAGAGCCGCCGCGTGCTTTACGTTTCGGGCGAAGAGTCGGGCGGTCAGCTCAAACTCCGCGCAAAACGCCTTGGCGTGGTGGGCAATTCCCTCTTTATTTTGACAGAATCGAACATTGAAAGCATCCTAAAAGAAGTTGACAAAATCAAACCTGACGTTATCATCGTCGACTCGATTCAAACCATCTATTCCGCATCGGTCAACTCCGCACCGGGTAGCACAACACAGGTCAAGGAGACCGCACTTTCCTTTATCAACAAAGCGAAAAGCGATGGCATTTCGGTCATTATGGTCGGACACGTCAATAAAGAAGGCAGTATTGCAGGTCCCAAGGTGCTTGAACACATGGTAGATGCCGTGCTCTATTTTGAGGGCGAGCGTCAGCAGGCGTACCGCATCATCCGCGCCATTAAGAACCGCTACGGCTCGACCAACGAGATCGGCGTATTTGAGATGACCGACAAAGGTCTTATCGAGGTGGACAACCCCTCGCAAATGCTCCTCGCGGGCAGGCCGAAGAACATTTCGGGCAACTGTGCCGTTTGCACCATCGAGGGCACGCGCCCAATCATTGCCGAAATTCAGGCACTCGTCACGCCCACTGCGTTCCCTGCTCCCAGACGCACCACAAACGGCATAGATTACAACCGTATGTGCCTAATCATTGCGGTTTTGGAAAAGAGACTTGGGCTGAAATTCTATCAAAACGACGTTTATCTCAACGTTATTGGCGGTATGCGGCTGGACGAGCCCGCCACCGACGTAGCGCTTGCTATGGCACTGATTTCCTCGATGACCGACCGCATTATTCCCGATGACCTGATTGCCATTGGAGAGCTTGGCCTTGCAGGAGAATGTCGCTCGGTCTCCAATTTAGAGCAGCGCATTAAGGAAGCGGAACGCCTCGGATTTAAGCACGCCATCGTTCCCTACCGTAACATCGAAAAGCGCAAAATTGAGATAGAGAGCATCAATATCATCCCCATTCGCGGCATTTATGAAGTGCTGAATATGATGAAGGAGAGTAAATAGAATGGACAAACGATTGATCGGAAAATGGTATAAAGAAGATATGGGCGAAACCATAAATATATTTGACGAAATGCCGCTTCGCATGAAAATGTCGTTTTCCTCAAGCGGATATTACAATTTTGAGCCAAACTGCGTTTACGAAAAAGACGGATATTTATGTTATGAAATCAATGACGAATACTATCGTATGGTATATCACGTTCAATATGTCAACGGAGAACTCGAAGGATTTTATACTCAGCACGGAAAAACAACGCCCATCAAGTATATGAAACTTGATGATACGCCAGAAGATGCGCCATACAAATATGTGCCGACAGAAATATATGTCCCAAACACCGATAAAACAAGATTTGAAATTCTAAAGCAATACGCTGAATACGACCGGAGCAAAGAATATGGTTGCGGCAATGAATTTGTTTTGGGTGGAGACATTCCTCAAATATTGAAAAAATACGACTATTCTAACTACATAAACGGATTAGATAACACTAACGACGAGATCGTTTTCCGTTTGCTTGATTTTGTATGCGATCATTTTGGTCATAACGGCTCTGGCGGTTTAGGTTCAGGAAGAACTATCACTGATCTAATTGCATTTTGTGAAACAAACGATAATAAATCGAATTGTCGAGGACTTGCAATCTTATTAGCTTCTATCCTTCGTTTGAATGGTATCAAAGCGCAGCATATTACTTGTTTGCCATATGAAGATCCATTTGAGGATTGCCATGTTGTTGTAGATTGTCTTTTGCCTTCCGGAAAGCGAATTATGCTTGACCCCACATGGCGTCTGTATCTAAAAGACAAGGAAGGAAATTATGTGTCGCTTTCACATTTAAGAAAACTCTTGTTGGCTGATGAGCCAATTTTTGAGAACCAGACGGCGGATTATAATGGAACAGGATTTGCTAAAGAGTATCATAGGAACTATATGATAAAAAATACTTTTCGTTTTGCTCGCTGCACCTTGAATAAAGAGGGTGTTGATGGAGCTACAGAAACTTCAAGATATATTGAATTGATTCCACAAGGCTATCCGATTGAAAACTTCTCCGAGAAGAAAAAAGCTGATTTTGTTTATAACGATATTGAGTTTTGGCAAATGTGAAAACACCTACATGAACAAAGCCCCATCCAAATTGGATGGGGCTCTTCCTTCTTTTATAATTCTTATTTCTTCAACCTCAGCGTCTTTTCGTACGCCGCGGTAACGGCACTCATTGCGGTGGAACGGAACGAGCCTTCCTCAAGTGCGTGAACGCCTGCAATGGTCGTGCCACCGGGGCTGCATACGGCATCCTTGAGCTCGCCGGGGTGCTTTCCGCTTTGGAGTAATAGTTCAGCCGCTCCCAAAAGGGTTTGCGCGGCATAAAGGTTTGCTTTCTCACGTGCAAGACCACATTCTACTGCGCCATCGGCGAGAGCCTCGGCAAAGAGATAGACAAATGCAGGTCCGCAACCCGAAAGTGCGCTTGCGGCATCGATCTTATCCTCTGCAATTTCATCGAGCTTTCCTGCTTTTGCAAGAGCGTGCAAGAAGGTATCGATTTCATCCTCGGTAACGGCATCGTTTGTGGTATAGAGGATCATTCCCTCGCCAACAGAAACGGGCGTGTTGGGCATAATGCGAATGATAGGTGCTTTCATTCCGCACATCTTTTCTACTGCCGCAACGCTAACGCCTGCCGCCATAGTGATGAGCACAAAGCGGTCTTTTCTTGCTTTGAGTATAGGAGAGATCTCCTCAAACAGACCTTCAAAGCCTTGGGGTTTTACGCCAAGAAAGATATATTCAGCATTCTGTGCGACTTGTTCCAAAAGAGCCACACCGCAACCGAGAGACTCGGCAAGCGCGGCGGCTTTTTCGATATTGGCGTCACAGAGTGCGATTTCGGTAGGATTTGTGGACTTAGCAACGGCTTGTGCCAAAGCTCCGCCCATATTTCCGCAACCGATAAAACCAAATTTTATTTTCATAATGGCTCCTTCCCCGTCAGCGGATCTGTCCGTTGCCGTTGATAACGTATTTATAGGTGGTCAGCTCCTCAAGTCCCATCGGGCCTCTTGCGTGGAGCTTTTGGGTGGAAATACCAATCTCGCAACCCAATCCAAACTCGCCGCCGTCGGTAAAGCGCGTGGACGCGTTTACATAAACCGCGGCACTATCCACAGCAGCCGTAAAGTATGCGGCGTTTTGTTCGTTTTTTGTAATGATCGCATCGCTGTGATGCGTGGAATGAAGTACGATATGCTCTACGGCTTCTCTAACATCCTCAACAACTCCCACTGCGAGAATATAGTTGAGAAATTCGGTGTCGAAATCGGCATCAGTTGCAGGCGTTCCTTCAATAATGGAACCTGCTTCGGCATCAACACGAAGCTCAACAGGTGTTTTGCCGTCACGAATACGAGCATCGACGAGTCTCTCTTTCAGTCGCGGCAAAAAGTCTTTTGCAATCGCACGAGAAACCAAGCAGACCTCCTCTGCATTGCAAACCGAGGGACGCGAGGTTTTGGCGTTTTCGATGATGTTCAGTGCCATATCGAGGTCGGCTTCGCCGTCCACATAAATGTGGCAGATGCCCGTACCCGTTTGAATACAAGGCACTTTTGCATTCTCCACGCAAGCGCGAATGAGTCCTGCGCCGCCGCGCGGAATGAGCAGGTCGACGTACTCGGTGGCGGTCATCAATTCATTCGCACCCGCACGGGTGGTATCCTCGAGAATATTGACGAATGTTTCCGGAAGTTTTTGTGATGCGAGCCCCTTTTTGAGTGCTTTTACAATAGCGGTAGAAGAACGGTATGCCTCTTTTCCGCCACGCAAAACGCAAACGTTTCCACTCTTAAGCGCCAATGCAGCAGCATCGGACGTGACGTTTGGACGACTTTCATAAATAATGGCGACCACACCCATAGGAACACGCACTTTGCTGACGTAAATACCGTTGGGACGGGTAAAGCTTTCGGTAATCTTACCTACGGGGTCAGGGAGTTTGACAACGTCTCGAATACCGTCTGCCATAGCGGCAATGCGCTCTTTTGTGAGGCGCAAACGGTCAATCATGACGTCGTTCATCGCATTCTTAACGCCCTCAATGTCAGCACTGTTGGCGGCAAGAATAGCGTCGGTATCGGCTACCAGCGCGTCTGCCATAGCAAGGAGCGCATCGTTCTTTTGTTGGGTTGAAAGCAGAGAAAGCGCGCGCGTGGAACTCTTTGCGCCTTTCAAAATTTCAAGTGTTGTCATCTCATACTCCTTTTGCGAAAAAGCGTGTGCCAACCTCTTTGCCCTCAAAGAGGTCATACAAAAGGTTGGGCTCTGCACCATTGAGGATAACCATCTCACATCCTGCATCGCGGCAAAGCTCTGCGGCGTGGAGCTTGGTCTTCATTCCACCCGTACCAAGAGCCGAGCCGGCATCACCTGCCAAAGCCATAATCTCGGGAGTGAGCGCATACACGTTGTGAATCAGCTTTGCATCGGTGCACTTGTGCGGGTCTGCAGTATAAAGTCCGTCAATATCGGAAAGCAGAACAAGACAATCTGCCCCCACACTTGCGGCAACCATAGCCGAGAGCGTATCGTTATCGCCCACCTTGATCTCCTCGGTGGCGATGGTATCGTTTTCGTTGATAATAGGCAAAACCTCAAGCTCTAACAGGCGACCGAGTGTGTTTTGGAAGTTGTGATAGCGGTCATCGTGCTTGAAGTCCGAGCCGGTCAAAAGGATCTGTGCTACGGTGTGGTGATATTTTTGAAAGAGACGGTCATAGGTATACATCAATTCACACTGCCCCACAGCGGCCGCTGCCTGCTTGGTAGGAATATCCTGCGGCTTTTCCTTGAGAGAAAGCTTGCCTACTCCCATTCCAATTGCACCGGACGAAACAAGAATCATCTCATATCCGCTGTTTTTGAGGTCACTGATTACTTTGCAAAGCTCCTCTACGCGGCGGATGTTGAGTCTTCCGTTTGCGTGTGCGAGCGTTGAAGTACCGATTTTAATTACCACTCTCATTGTTTTGGTCCTCTTTCTGCAATCTTTTCTACATTATAAACAAAAAATCCTCTTTCGTCAAGGGTTATGCAAAAAAAAAGGATGCAGAAATGTGATTTCCGCATCCTTTTGGGTTATTTATAACGCGCAAAGCGTGATTGCAATAGCAATTTGGATTTTTTTAAGTATTAAAGTCAGTTCAAAAGCTCAAATTTGTAGCCAACGCCCCAAACGGTTTTCAGGATCCATTTATCCGAAACGCCCTCAAGCTTTTCGCGCAAACGCTTAACGTGCACGTCAACAGTACGGGAGTCACCAAGATAATCAAAGCCCCAAACCTTGTCAAGGAGCTGATCACGTGTGAAAACGCGATTGTAGTTGGATGCCAAGAAGTACAACAATTCCAATTCCTTTGGAGGAATATCTACCGAGCGATTATTGAGCTTGAGTTCATACTTTTGTAGACTGATTTCAATGTTTTCAAACTTGATAACTTCCTCTTCGCTTTGACGGGTACTTGCCTGACAACGGCGAAGAACCGCCTTTACACGGGCCGAAAGAACCTTAATATCAAAGGGCTTGGTAACAAAATCATCAGCCCCGAGCTCTAAACCGAGAACAGTATCAAACGCATCGTTTTTGGCGGTGACAAAAATGATGGGCTTGGAAGAAATTTCGCGAATCTCACGGCAAACCTGCCAACCATCCTTTTTGGGAAGCATAACATCGAGAAGCACAAGATCGGGAGAGAAAATTTTAAAGTAGTTAAGTCCTTCCATACCGTCGGTTGCTACCTTAACATCGTAACCTTCGTTTTCAAAATAAGATTTGAGCACCTCGGTTACGTTGGAATCATCATCAATAATTAAAATTTTGGTGTCGGTCATAGATATTGTTCTCCTTTGCGTTTGTCCATTTCATTAAATACATTATACAACACGAATGGGGTGATATCGTGACGAAAATATGAATTTTGAAATAATTTGTTCATTTTGTGTGAATTTTTCTTGTAACAACATTATAACACAAAATCGAATAAATTGCAAATGGTTTTTGAACATTTTTTTGATTTTTTTCGTTTTTTGTGCAAAATACCGTGTTTTTTGTCATTTTGTAGAAAATAAAGTCTGATTTTTGTTCAAAATTCATTAAAAGATGTTAACATTTTCTCAATTTCAAATTATAAACGAGAATTTTTGATTTTGTAAAAGTTTTGTAACATTCTTTGCTCTCCCCAATTTTACAAAAATGAGAAATAATTTTGTTTCGGCTATTGCAAAAACGCCATCTTTATGATATAATAGATGGGATTAAAAAACAAAGGAGCTAAAACAAATGAAACTTGGCATCGTGGGACTTCCCAACGTTGGAAAGAGCACGCTCTTCAATGCGCTGACCAATGCGGGCGCGGAATCGGCGAACTATCCTTTTTGCACCATTGAGCCCAATGTGGGCGTGGTAACCGTTCCCGATAAGAGACTTGATTTTCTTGCAGATATGCACCACCCAAACAAATATACCCCTGCTGTTATCGAATTTGTTGACATTGCCGGTCTTGTTAAGGGTGCATCCAAGGGCGAAGGACTTGGCAACCAATTCCTTGGTAATATTCGCGAGGTTGACGCTATTTTGCACGTCGTTCGTTGCTTTGAGGATGATAACATTATTCACGTTGATGGCAAGATCAACCCCATGCGCGACCTTGAGACTATCAATCTTGAGTTGATCTTCTCGGATATCGAAATTTTGGAGCGCCGCATCGACCGAACCAAAAAGGCAATGAAGGCAGACAAGAAATATGCCGCTGAGCTTGCCGTATATGAAAAGCTGATGGCCGCTCTTGCCGAAGGCAAATGTGCTCGCACAGTTGAGCTAAGTGAGGATGAGGAAGCTTGCCTTTATGACACTCCCCTACTCACTCGCAAGCCCGTTATTTACGTTGCAAACGTCAACGAGAACTATGCGGCAACCGAGCCCAGTGACTACGATGCTTACATCGCGCTCAAGGAATATGCCGCAAGTGAGCATTCGCAAATCATTCCTATCTGTTGCCAAATCGAAGCCGAAATCGCGCAGCTCGATGCAGAGGAAAAGGAAATGTTCCTCGCAGATTTGGGCATTGAAGAAAGCGGTCTTGACCGACTTATCAAGGCAAGCTATGCCCTTTTAGGACTTATCAGCTTCCTGACCGCAGGCCCCGATGAGTGCCGCGCGTGGACCATTCGCAAGGGCACCAAAGCTCCCAAGGCTGCCGGAAAAATTCACTCTGACATTGAACGCGGATTCATTCGTGCCGAAATCGTGGCATTTGACGACCTTGTTAAGCACGGCTCGATGAACGCTGCTAAAGAAGCCGGCGTCCTCCGTAGCGAAGGCAAA
>SVQS01000196.1 GCA_015065205.1 Oscillospiraceae bacterium | reverse complement strand
AAGTGCGGCGAGGAGTGCGGGGACGGCAATGGTGATGCCGATTTTGAGGAAATCGAAATATCCGAACTTGAGGTCGTGTTTTTTGAGAATGGAGCTCCACATGATACCCGCGAGCGCACCAATAGGCGAGAGGCACGCGCCAAGGTTTGAGCCAACAACCGTGGCATACACTGCGACCTCGTTGGCGCCGCCCGAAAGAATGGCGGAATACAACACGCTCATTGGAATGTTATTGATCAAATTTGCCGCCAAAAAGGACGTGATGCCATAGCTCCAAACGGGAGAGGACGTATCAAGTATGTGGTAGAGTTGGTCGGTCACGCCGTTTTCGTGGAGCGATTCCACCACTACAAACATCGAAAGGATAAAGGGAATCAACTCCCACGGTGCGCGTTTCAGGCTCGCTACCGTATGTACGGGTGCTTCTTTTCTCACGAGCGAGATAACGACAGTAAATGTCAAAAGGCTCAAAGCGGAAACAAGGGCGACCAACCACATCTGCAAGCCAATGTAAGAGCCTACCGCCAAAAGAACGGTGCACACAGCCAAGTGGATAATGCCAACCAACAGGGAGAGGTGATCATCGATCTTGACCTCTTCGGGCTGAGCATCGATCGGTTGAGAGAGCTTTTTGTGAAACGCCAGATGCAAACAGAAGAATGCAACCGTTCCCGAAATCAAGGTTGGGAAAAGCATCGTCACCAAATAGGAGAGAAAATCGCCGCCCGCGGCGGTTACCAGATAGATATTTGTAGGGTTGCCGATGATGAGTGCCATACTCCAAGTGTTGGCGGCCACAAACTCTGCGGCAAGGTAGGGCAGGGGGCTGATGTTCGCGCTTTTTGCAAAATAACAGATAAACGGTGTAAAAGAAAGAATAATGATGTCATTTGAGGTAAAGACCGTTAAAACCGACACCGTTATGTAAAGAATGAAGAACAGACGCGTCTGACTGCATCCCGCGCGTTTGAGCGTGGCACTTGCCAAATACCGAAAGAAGCCGAGCTCATCCAAATAGATCGAGAGCAAGGTCATCGAGATAAAGAGTACGAGAATTTTGAGGGGATTGATCGCTGTATCTGCCAATAGTGCCTCGCTGACATCAATGAGGTCGACCGCGCCCGTAACGAGCAGAAGAGTAGCACCGAGGACTGTGACAGCCCAATAAGAGCTGAGCGAAACACGCCCGATGTTGATTTTTGGATAAAAGAGCACAGCCAATATCATAAGAAGACAGGTTGCGGCACTAATGATGATGGAAAGTATCATAACACGCCTCACAAAGCCGAAAAAATGGTGCGACCGAAGCGTTTTTCGAGCGCACCCACAAATTGTATCACAACAGTCGATATTTGTCAACTATGTTGACAAAATTTTGGGGCTTTTTCGATAAGAAAAAATGCAGAGAAGCGAAGAAAAATTCGCACATAAAGCAAAACAAGATTTTTATATGACACACAGCGATTTTGTTGGATCCAATGCGCAAGAAAAGGCACCCACGTGGGTGCCTTTTGTTTTTACCGCGCTCTCCTATCTGGTTCTTCTATCTCTTCCATGCATCGGTGAAACCACATATCAAAATTACTGTCTTTAGCGCGGAATTTATCTATCCGTTCGGCAACTACAGCTTTCAGTTGCGCAATCAGTGCCTTATAATCCAGTGTAAACGCACTTGTACCATCCCTTTGCTTTTCATACTCATAAGCTAAATAGTTTAGAACCAACACGATTCCTTTTCTGCCGTCTATAAGAGTTATGGTAGTCGATATAGCCTCGTAGTACCCCTCTTTTACTTTCTTTTTTGGGTGTTTCGCCTGATACTCATGAATCGCATCTATTATCAATTTGTAATCATGATCATCTCCGGGAAACAGTACAAGTTCGGCACGGCCCAAACCGTTTAGTATAACAAGGTACATCATGGCATTACCCTTTTCATACTCCTTCTGCGCAAGAGCTACCATTTTTTTTGCTGTGCGTCTAAAAACGAGTTTGTTTAGTATGTTAGACATTTACTACCACCTCCAATAAATAACTATTTTGAAATTATTTTTTTATCATCGCGCGAATAATTCTTGTTTTCTTCCCGTAGTGAATTTCAATTTCAATCGGCTTTTCGCAAATTGCGGTGACGATGGGTTCGTCAGCCTCGCAGGCTCTTTCTGCACAGATCAAGTCCACCGAAAGGTTGCCGAGAGGATAATTTTTGACGCCGTGTTCTTCGAGCAGGCGAATGTCCCAAACGATTTTTTCTGCCTTGGCATTTGGGTGAATACCAAAGACGTATTCAAACAGGATGTTGATGGGGAAGAGGCCCGACCATCCCACAAAATTGGGCTTTGCGGGAGCACCCTTTGAGGTGCTTTCGGGCATATAATTTTCATAGATGGTTCCGTCGTTTTGGAACACCGTTACTACGTTTTCAAGGCAATTTCGCGCAATATCGTGTGCGAGAGCGTGGTATCCGTTCTTTTCAAGCCCCTTGAGCACCATATAATTGGTGGGAGCCCAAACGCTGCCCTTCCAATATCTGCCGAGCGGACTGTAATCGGGGTGGTCTGCCGAGAGCGAGGGAACGCGGCAGGGGCGCTTGAACTCGTCCTTGTTGTCGAGGTGAGCCACAAAGCGTTCCAGTCTTTCGGGCGGAATGATATCCGCAAGCAGTGCCCAATACGAGCCAACCGACTTGACCTTGTTGAGTTGTCCGTTCTTCCAAAGATCGTAATAAAAGGCATCCTCTTCATGCCAAAGCTTTTCGTTGATAACAGAGGTCAGGCTTTTGACTTCCTCTTTGAGGACGGCTATATTTTCATCGTCGGCACGACCGATGATCTCGGCAATTTGAATGAGTATCTTTGCCGAAAGAACTTGCTGGATACAAGCATCCACCCACACCATATGACCGTGCGAAAAGGCGACGTTGTAGCTTGATTCAAAGCGAGGCATATTGTCCATTCCGCAT
>SVQS01000195.1 GCA_015065205.1 Oscillospiraceae bacterium | reverse complement strand
CAACCTCGTTAGACCATTCCGGAATACGTGTTTTGTCATAGATGACTTTGGAAAATGCTGTGTTACTCATATGCTTGAGTGCCATAGCATAGGCGGTGTTAATACATTTTTGGTTTGCAACCATATCACTGACCGATGCTGTTCCGTGAAAACAGTTTTTTGTGTTGTGCCACTGGAAATAAGCAATCGGGTAGAGACGCAGACCTGTGTTGGCGCGGCGAACGAGGCAGTTTTTGGTCGTTTTTTCAAAAATGACTTCGCCGTTCTCGCGGAAGAAGCGGATAAGGAAGGTTGCCTTTTCCTCACCCTTGAGTTCACATTTGCCAAGATCGGCACTATATGTACCTGTATTCTCCTCATCAGTAACAATTTTGGCTACATCGGTCTCACTTGCACCGGCGGCAAGGGCCTCTCTACGTAGACTTTCTACGCTTGCACGTCCTGCCAATATTACATACTTTTGTGTTTGAATATTAGATGAGTTGACATCAGCCACAAACAGATTTGTGGAGTCAATCACATCTGTACAAATGTCGCCATCAAAATCGTGACCGTTGCGACGGTCAGGATCCCACCAACAGTAAAAGATACCGTCTCCCGAAACGGCTGCATCAAGAAGCGCTTTATAGGAGAGTGCTTCCATTTTGTTGTGCTTCCATCGCCATGTGGCGTTTCGATTGAGAACGCTGATGCCGTGGGAGAGTGCATTGCGCTTTTCCTGAGAAGCAATAAAGGGGAGCGTTTCATCGGAGTAAGTAATAGAAACGTCACCGCCAATAACGGATGCGACTTGATAGTCGGTGATCCGTCGAATAAAATTGAAAATGGGGCGTGGGAGATCGGCATTTGAGCCATACCAGTGGTCACCGCGGTAAAAACGCTCGTTGCGTCTTACCGTTTCATAAAGACCGATGCGTTGCTTGTAGGCTTTACCGGCCTCATACGCGCTCCACGCAGTTTCGTGTGCTTGAGAAATAACGATTCCTCCTTTCTGTAATTGATAGCCTTACGGCTGAGAATAAATGTCGAGTCGGTAGAACTCGGTGGGATGACTTGCGGCGATTGAAAGTGTAAAACGCAAAAAGCGGTAACGATGTGTTTTCATGCGCATATCGTGTAACTGCGGCGATGTGGCATAAGAGGGAGTGATGAGGTAGTAAGAGATTTTTCCTTGCTCTGTTTCCAATAGCATTTTTATTCTGTTCTTGCTTGGTGAAGCATACAAAAGCGCGCGCATGGAGCGTCTGATTGAATCGGGAGCACCAAAATCCAGATATGCGCTTTTATAATAGGCATCAATGGGAGAGCCGTCATCGGTGCTCTCTGTTCGATCGAATATGTAGATATCACTTTCACACGCAAAGCTGAGTTTCCCCGCACTTTTGAAAAAGAAAGCAGCATGAATTCCTTCAAAGCGATACCATTCATCGCCCTCAGTATTCCATACCCAAACGTTACCGGAGGTATCTGTAGGATCGCGCATCCAAACTTCTCCGTCAGGCAGGTTATGTATTAAGTGTACATTATCCGTAAAATCTGTGGGAAATTTGTCGTCAATGCTACAAGAAATGCGTTTGTAAGATAACTCCTCGGTACGCGATGAGGACGCGATGAGATGATAAATGCCGCCACTCATTACCGCCAAAACACCGCCTTTGTAGGGGATGGCACCATAAGGCGAAGCGCACCCCAAATCTTGCATAGCAAGTGTTGTTTGAATACCTTCTTTTTCATCGAATGATAGATTCCAAATGCGGTCAGCGGTAAACACCAACAGTGTATCATGCAAGGGGCATATGGTGGTAATCGGATGCATAAAATCTCCCAAAAAACAAATATCATCCATACAAAAATAAAGAGAGGAGGTCTTTGGGTAAAGTACATGACAGGAGGACATCATCGGAGGGGTGACATCTCTTGTGCAAAACAACCTGCCATCTCCACCCCAAAGCATCAATTTGTTCTCTCCGTTACAAGAATAGATATAGGACATTTGCGCCGCAAGGATTGTGTCGCGCAAATCCTCGTTCAGCATTACGGTAAAACCTACTTCAACCGTTGTGGGCGGAGTAGAAGAAGTAAAGGTGATCTTATTCGAGTTTGCCGAAAAAGTGTAATCGGTGGTTTTTCTGCCATTTGCATATACCACTTCTACAGAACTTGCATAATAGGGAAGTATGAATGCGTTATAATCGCCGGAATTGTAATAATGCACACGCAAACGAGGGGTGAGGAGATTGATTTCCTCATTGATTTCACCGTACACCTGAGGATGCCATAAATAGCCGTAAAGCGGAACGTAAGGCTCTACTTCAACAAACTTAAAAGATGTGGGTATATAAATCCAAATTCTTACCCCATCCAAAAGATAAAGTTCGTCTTTATACATACAGAAGTGTACGTTTTTATTGCCGTCTGTTATCGTTCCTGCGCTTATCTCATTCATTGTATTTCCCGTTAAGCGGTACACAGTGTCACCAACTACAACCAAAATGATAGATAAGCCGTCAATAACCCCTTCCCAAATGCCACGAACCTTTTTGCCCGAGGAAAAGTGCTTTTTGAGTGCATAGCCCGATCGCACCTTCAAAACACCGTTTGGTAAAATGCGAAAGTTACACATATCATCAGCACCCAGTGGCTCGAGTGGAGTGTGTTTTCCCATACCGCCAAATTTGCAAGAGAGTGTTTGCAAAGCAGTTCGCTTTGACTTGATTCTTGCCATAAAATCGAAAACTCCTTTCATTTTGAACTATCACAAAGAAAACCCTTCTCTCGCTCGCTCTCAAAAGAGCGAGCGCTCTTTTTTAGCAAAACGAAAGGTGTTGTCAGGGCGAGGCTGTGGAATACTTTCTTTCGCGCGACTCATTACTGCATAGCGCAGAGCTTCCGGCGCGTGCGTTACGGCATGAGGCTCATCCGAGGCATCCTCGGGGCGCATCGTGTCGCAAAGCAGTGCCGGCATCGAGCGG
>SVQS01000024.1 GCA_015065205.1 Oscillospiraceae bacterium | reverse complement strand
ACTTTATGATACGACGAAAAGGGGTATTTTATCCCCTTTTTAAAAAAAGAAAAAACACCTATCGCGCGATGATTATTAAGTTCGTTTGGCATACTTATTATAGCACGCTTTTGGGGATTTGTAAAGAGAATTAGCAAAAAAAGTTATCATTCCCTATCAAGATACAATTTTATACACAAAAACGCGCACCTCTTTTAGGTGCGCGGTTGCTGTTTATTTGATTTTATTCCTCATCCTCTTCGAATCTTCCGATTCCAACCAAGGAATCTACAGGGAGCGAGAACAGAATGGCACCGCCATCGGTTTTCAGTCCCGCGCATTCGCGGATGGCTTCCATAATTTTTTGCTTGTATTCGTGCGAGGTCAAAAAGGCAATGGTGTCGGTCTCCTGCTTAAAAGTAGTGCCGAGGACCTGCTCGACCTGCTTATTGTTAACACTGCGCGTGTGCAAAATGGTAGCACCCGTCGCGCCTGCGGCACGGCTGGCATCCAGCACGGCATCGGTGAATTTTTGATTGACTACGGCAACGATGAGTTCGTGCATCTTTCGTTTTCCTCCTTCTTTGGCGTTTTTTTGTGCTTCGGCATCCTCGCGAATCGGTGTGGAAAGCACCGCATTGCTAATGAGATTGGAGATGCCCGAGAGCGGAATGGTAAAGGCAATTCCGTTGCCCATCAAATAGAGCTTAAGGCGTTTGTTGATAGCGCGCAGAACGCGAGCCTCACAGTAGTTTGGAATCAGCGAATATACGATGCGCTTTTCAATCTCATCAAGCCCCAAATAGCTTAAATAGTGTGACTTTGCCGTGCCGTATCCCAAGCCCGAGAAGCTCAAGGCTACGCATTGCTCGTTGCAAGCCTCGGTGAGTGCAATTTCGTCTCCCTTTTTGATGATGCACACGAGGAGCTTGACGCGTTTTTCGGTTGTTGTACGCTTTGCCATCAGTTTTTCACCTCCTCGTTCTCTTTTGTATAGTCGATGAAGTATTCCTGCTCGGAAATGAAGCGGCTGACCGCCACACGGGATTTGTAGTTATAGATCAAGCCACAAACCTGAATGGAAATAATAGGTGTGAGTGCCACAAATGCAACGCATCCGAATGCCTGCGTCATAACACTCTCACCCAGGGTGAGACAAGCACCCGTTGCCAAAGGCAAAACAAATGCACTCATCATAGCACCGCTGGCAACTCCACCGGAGTCGAATGCGATACCGACGAAAAATTTAGGAACAAAAAACGTCAGTCCCAAGGCAATGATGTATCCGGGAACGAGGATCCAAAGAATATTCATTCCTGTTAAAACACGTAGCATCGAAAGTCCCAGCGCCGCCGACACACCAATAGAAAGTGCGAGGCGCATAGTCGATGCCGAAATGGCACCTGCGGTGATCTGTTCTACTTGCTTATTGAGCACGTAAACGGCAGGCTCCGCGTTAACAATAAAGTAACCGAGAAGCATACCAATGGGCAAAAGAACCCATTTCCAAACACCGCCAAGAGTTGCCAGTGCGCGACCAAGCTCCTGACCTACGGGCAAGAATCCTTCATTCGCACCCGTGAGGAAGATAACAAGTCCTACAAAGGTATATACAATACCAATTCCCACACGCAACAGCTTGCGTGCCGTAAATGCGCGTGTCAACAACTGGAACAACAATGCAAAAACAATAATGGGCAAAAGTGCTACCGCAATCTCCTTTGCGTGGTCGGCAAGACCGTGCAAGTAGCGCACGGTGAGGTCTTGCGTATCAACAATTTGTTCAATGGGCGCACCAACGTAGCTTCCGCCCTCAATCGAGAAGCAGATACCAAGCACCATTACAGAGAGGATAGGTCCTACACTGCAAAGAGAAACAAGACCGAAGGCATCATCGTGCCCTTCTCCGCCTGATCGCATACTCGAAACGCCCGCACCGATTGCCATAATAAAAGGAACAGTCATAGGTCCTGTGGTAACTCCGCCCGAGTCGAATGCGAGTGCCCAAAAATCGGGAGAAACAAAGAAAACACAAAGACCAAAGGTAATTATGTAGAAAATAATAAGCAAGAGAGAAAGGCTGATTCTGAACATCACACGCAACATTCCTATTACCAAAAAGATGCCAACGCCAACGGAAATGGTGAGTGTGAGAATGAGCATCATATCGGCATTCCCCGAAAGATCTGCCACTTGCTTTGCAAGAATTTGCAGATCAGGCTCGGAGATGGTAACAAAAATACCAATGAGGAAGCTGACAAGTGCAATAAGCCATATTTTATTTGATTTTGCAAGATAAGAACCGATTTTGGAACCGATGGTCTGCATTGACATCTCCGCTCCCATTGTAAACAATGAAAGCCCAAAGATGAGACACACAACACCAAAAATAAAGAGCAAGAAAATGCCCGGCTCCATAGGTGTGAGCGTAATTGCCAGAGCAGCTACAATCAGCGCGATGGGTATAATGGACGAAAACGATTCTGAAAGTTTGGATTTGATAAGACTTTGCAACTGTTCGTGTTCCTTTCGTGATAATTGAGAGCCATACCCCCTCATTGTATATTATAACAGACTAAAGTGGAATTTGCAAGTTCTTTTTGTCGTTTTCCAAAAAATTCTTACCTATTTATAATATATTTTTATTCATCCTTAAAAAGCAACACACATTTACAATTTGTTCATTTTTGGAGCGCTTTTTTAACAAAATATATATAGACTTTTTTTGGGGGGTGCGGTATAATGATTGGGTAATTTTATCATTTTATGAAAGAAAGGAACTACACTATGGATTTCTTGTCATTCCTTTGGGAAAACATCGCGCATCTGTTTCAAGGTGACGGCTGGAAAATGGTCGTTATGTGGCTCATTGGCGGCACGTTGATCTATCTTGCCATTAAAAAAGAAATGGAACCTACACTCCTGTTACCTATGGGCTTTGGTGCCATTCTTGTTAACATTCCGTTTGCAGATGCCATCACCGAACACGGCGCAATTACCACGCTTTACAATGCGGGTATTGCAAACGAGCTGTTCCCCTTGCTCCTGTTCATTGGTATTGGTGCTATGATCGACTTCGGTCCTCTGCTCTCCAATCCCAAATTGATGATTTTCGGTGCAGCAGCACAATTCGGTATCTTCTTTACCCTTTGCCTCGCTTCGATGTTCTTTGACATCAACGATGCAGCATCCATTGCAATTATCGGTGCGGCTGACGGCCCCACAGCAATTTCCGTTTCCCAAAAATTGAACTCGCAGTATACAGGTGCAATTATGGTAGCGGCTTACTCCTATATGGCACTCGTTCCCATTATTCAGCCCCCCATCATCAAGATGCTCACAACAAAGAAAGAGCGTATGATCCGTATGCCTTATGAGGCAAAGGAAGTCAGCAAGCTGACGCGTATCCTCTTCCCCATTGTTATCACCCTTATCGCAGGTCTTGTTGCCCCCTCGGCAGTATCTCTTGTTGGTTTCTTGATGTTTGGTAACCTCATTCGTGAATGTGGTGTTCTCGACTCTCTTTCCGAAACTGCTCAAAAGGTTCTCGCAAACCTCATCACCATTTTCCTTGGTATTTCCATCGCATCTCAAATGACCGCAGAAAAATTCCTCAACCTGCAAACTCTGCTCATCCTGGGTCTTGGTCTGTTTGCATTCATCTTCGACACAGCCGGTGGTGTACTCTTTGCAAAACTGATCAACCTCTTCTCCAAAAAGAAGATCAACCCCATGATTGGTGCTGCAGGAATTTCCGCATTCCCTATGTCCGGTCGTATTGTACATAAAATGGGACTGAAGGAAGATCCTCAAAACTTCCTTCTCATGCACTCCATTGGTGTTAACGTTTCCGGTCAGATCGCATCCGTTATTGCGGGCGGTTTGATTTTGAACTTCTTTTTGAAATAAGGAGGAACACGTATGAACTTTCAGCCTATGAATTTTGTAACCAGCCTTGCATATCTCGCTAAAGGTATGATCGGCATTTTGGTCGTTATGGGAGCTATTATTTTGGTAACAATGCTCCTGAATAAGGTTTCCTCTAAAAAGAAAAAGGAAGACTAATCTTCAACATACAAAAAGCGCATCCGCTTTGCGGATGCGCTTTTACTTTTGTTTTATCTGCGATGGATGAAGTTGCCCCAACCGTTATCGTCTTGGTTGTTGTCGTCTTCATCCTGTTTCTCTTCTTGAGAGGATTGGTCTTCCTCACTGTTTTGATCGTTAGAAGATGCATCGTGAGGCTCCGTCTTCGTTTCTGCGGCTTTCTTTGCCTCTTCTTCAGCTTGACGTTTTGCGCGCTCTTCATTGTCGCGGCGGCTCTTTTCAGCCTTTTCTGCGGCAATTGCCTCGAGCTGCTCGACGGTTGCACCGTCTTGCATAGCAGCCTTGAATTGGTCGCCATCCATGGTTTCGTGACCGAGCAAGTATTGTGCTACAAAATGCAGTTTATCGATGTGTTCGGAGAGAATCACCTTTGCATCGGCATAGCACTCGTTGATGATGCGTTGGATTTCCTCATCGATAACCGATGCGGTCTGCTCGGAGTATTCCTTACCTGTTCCGTAGTCTCTGCCAAGGAAGACCTCGGAGTGACCCGAACCGTAAAGAACCGTGCCGAGACGGTCACTCATACCGTAGCGAGTAACCATTCCGCGTGCGATCTTGGTTGCCTGTTGAATGTCACCCGATGCGCCGGTGGAAATATCATCCATAATCAGTTCCTCAGCGATACGTCCGCCAAGTCCCATACGAATGCGGTCGATCATCTCGCCACGCGTGTTGTAAGAAGTGTCAACTTCAGGTACGCTAACAGTTACGCCACCGGCTCTGCCTGCGGGAATGATAGTGATAAACTTGACAGGATCGGTATTTTTACAGTAGTACGAAACAACTGCGTGACCTGCCTCGTGATATGCCGTGAGCTTATTCTCTTTTTCGGTGCGGATCTTTGTCTTCTTTTGAGGACCGAGAAGCTCTTTCATAAAGGCATCCTCGATATCATCCATACCAATGAGGGACTTGCCCTTCTTTGCGGCGAGCAATGCAGCCTCGTTGAGAAGGTTTGCAAGATCGGCACCCGTAAAGCCAACGGTAGACTGTGCAACCTTGTGGAAGTCAACACCCGACTCGAGGGGCTTGTTGCGTGCGTGTACCTTGAGGATCTCTTCTCTACCCTTCATATCGGGATAGTTGACAGTGATCTGACGGTCAAAGCGTCCGGGACGAAGGAGTGCGGGGTCAAGGATGTCAGGTCGGTTGGTTGCCGCCATAACGATGATACCGTCGTGCGAACCAAAGCCGTCCATTTCAACAAGCAGTTGGTTGAGAGTCTGTTCGCGTTCGTCGTGTCCGCCGCCAAGACCTGCACCGCGATGACGTCCGACGGCATCGATCTCATCGATAAAGATGATAGCCGCGGGAGACTTGCGTGCGGTATCAAACAGATCGCGTACACGCGATGCGCCGACACCAACGTACATTTCTACGAAATCGGAACCCGAAATCGAATAGAACGGCACACCTGCCTCTCCTGCAACGGCCTTTGCCAACAGGGTTTTACCCGTGCCGGGAGGGCCTTGGAGCAATACACCGTGAGGGATTTTTGCGCCAAGCTTTGTGAATTTTGTGGGATCCTTGAGAAATTCAACGATTTCGACAAGCTCTTCCTTTTCTTCGTCGGCACCTGCCACGTCGCGGAAGAGAACCTTTTTGCTCTCATCCACCTCAGGCGTTTTGACGCGAGCCTTGCCAAAGTTGTTGAACTTTCCGCCGCCACCCATCTTTTTGAACGAAATAAAATAGATGACAACGAACAGTATAATAATTCCAAGCGTGGGCAAAAGGCTGACCCACCAGGGCATAGTTGCTTGCGGTTGATATTCGACAGTAACATTAGGTCTCGATGGTTGTTCAGTTCCCGGATTCGAAGGATCCTCTGTTTCTAAATCATCCTTACTTCCCAAAAGATCGTCTTGGAAATCCTGGTAGAACATATCCACGTATGCAACCTTATAGCTCTTTTGTGTACCATCCTCAAATGTTAGCGTAATATCGTTTGTATTATGAACATACACCGACTTGAGTACTAAACCATCATCATTTGTACCGCGGATATATTGTGATAACTCGCTATAACTCTCAATTTTTGTTCCATTTGTGTCGTTGTAAAACAACGATGAAAGCATAACGATGATAACGCCAAACAGCACCACATACAAGAGCAGCTGACGGCCAAAACTGTTTTTCTTCTTCATAAATCTGTAACTCCTTCCCCCTTGGGGATCTTCTTATTATTTACTCGCTGTAAACCGACGGATCGAGAACGCCGATGTAAGGAAGATTGCGATAATATTCTGCGTAGTCAAGGCCGTAGCCAACCACAAATTCATCGGGAATAACGATACCCGAATAATCAACCTCCATATCCACCTGGCGACGCTCGGGCTTGTCGAGCAGCGCGCAGGTCTTAACGCTATGTGCACCGCGTGTAGCAAGCAACGAGCAAAGCTTTTGCAGAGTGCGGCCGCTATCGATGATATCTTCAACGATGATGACATCAGCATCCTTAATATCACGCTTGAGGTCAAGGCTGACTTGAATAAAGCCCGATGTTTCCACACCGCTACCGTAAGAGGAGACCTTCATAAACTCCATTGTGCAGGGGCGATTGACACGACGAATGAGGTCTGTTGCAAAAAAGACAGAACCCTTGAGTACAATTACGAAAACAAGCTCGCGATCGTGGTCGGGATAATCGGCGTTGATTTGTGCGGCAAGCTTTTCGCAGGTCCCCTCAATCTTTTTTTCATCGGCCAGAATATACTTGATGTCATCCTTCATTTGGTGCATAGCAATCATCCTTTCTTTTTGGCGTTCAAAACGCGTTGTTTGGTACGTTGATTTCGATCTTGTAAGCAAGAGACGAATCTGTTCTTGCCACTTTGCCTACAAATTCGTCAGAAGGTCCCACAAAGGGGGCCCATACAATCTCCTCACCACGACATAGGAGAGGGAGTGCAGAACGCAATTCGGTGGGAATGCCCTTCTTCGCCCAAAGGCGGCGTAGTTGACGGTGCATTTTGCCAAGCATAATAACATCCGCCTCGCGTCGGTTGCGCCACGCAAGTGCTTTTTGTAGGTCTTGCCATTCGCCCATTAACACAAGGGCGTTTCCGCTTCGTCTGTCAACGTCATTGGGATTTTCAATGGGAGTAATGCAAATGGAAATATCGGTATTTGGGATTTGACTTTCCCCTATTGTTAGTGGCAGTGTATAGTCGCCAATAGTTTGCGGTTTGGTTTTGGTAAGCGTGAGGCGTCCGCGCGCCGTACAGTATGCGGAAACCTCGGTGGGCAATGCCACACGGGCACTCTTATCGCCGCTTTCGACCAAATGTAAGAGAGCTTGCAGATGAACCGACTTAAGGGTAGCTCCACGTTCTTTTTCAAACCACATTTGCAAAGCGCGGCGGCGAATGGCGGGATGCGCCTCTCGCAATGCCTTGACATTCATACCGTTCGCTGTACTGTTTTGTTTCACAAAATCAGTAGCAATATCGCAAAGAAGCGAATCATCTTCGGCAAGGTCAGTGCTCATACGCACAGTACGATAGGATACATCAGCATAGAGCGACTCCAACACAGGAATCACATCGGCACGGATGCGATTACGCGCATAAGTCGTGTCAGTATTGGTGCTGTCGGTTACAAAATCAAGACCTTGTTTTTGACAGTACTCCAGAATTTCTGCTTTGGTAAAACCAAGCAAGGGGCGCACAAGATGTCCCACAGCAAAGGGACGAATGTGAGCAATACCCGAAAGCCCCGAAAGTCCTGTTCCACGTGCAATGCGGAATAAAACAGTCTCTAAATGGTCGTCAGCGTGGTGCGCTGTAAGCAAAAGTGGGATGTCTCTCTTTCGCATCAAATCCGCAAAAAAGGCATAGCGCACCTCGCGCGCGGTCTCTTCAAGTCCTTTTCTTTTCTCCTTCGCAAGTGCGGGAATATCGACATCGAGAAAAGCAATTTCAAGTCCGCGTTCTTTGGCTACTTTCTCGCAGAATGTGCGATCGTGCAAAGCTTCCTCGCCACGAATGCCGTGGTTAACATGTGCCAACAGGATGGGGGCGGCGGGATAATCTTTTTGCATCATATCCAACAGCGCCATCGAATCAGCACCGCCCGAAAATGCCAAAAGCACGGGGGCATTAGCATCAATCCCCGCCAATTGGCGCGGATCAATCAATTTTCCCTTTTTGAATTGCTGTTTTGTCATACGCCTACGTCGCGCTCATCTGCAATGGTTACAAACTTGGTGAACTGACCGTTCCAACCCATATTGACGGTGCCGGTTGAACCGTGACGGTTCTTTGCAATAATGACCTCGGCAATGCTGGTATCCTGCCCTGCCGCGTCATCCGTTTTATAGTATTCGCTACGGTAAAGGAAAATGACGGTGTCGGCATCCTGCTCGATGGCACCCGAATCACGCAGGTCGGAAAGCATCGGCTTTTTGTCGGTACGCGATTCCGGACCACGGGAAAGCTGTGCACAGCAAACGATGGGAACCATAAGTTCTTTTGCCATAATTTTGAGCGAGCGAGAGATTTCGGAAACCTCTTGCACGCGATTTTCGGTATGCTTGTCGCCGGACATCAAACCAAGGTAGTCGATAATGACCATGCCAAGGTTCTTAACACGGCGAAGCTTTGCCTTCATTGCGGTAACCGTCATACCCGAGGTATCGTCAATGAGAATATCACAGCCTGCAAGCTCGCCTGCGGCTCTGGCAAGGTTTTCCCAATCAGAGGGCGCTAACTCGCCCGTGCGCAGATTGTAGCTGTTGACGAGTGCCTCACTGGAGAGCACGCGATTGACAAGCTGATCGGCAGACATCTCCAAGGAGAAGATACAAACCGTCTTTTTGGTCTGCTTTGCCACGTTGGTAGCAATGTTGAGCGCAAAGGATGTTTTACCCATACCGGGACGTGCACCAACAAGCACGAGGTCACTCTTACCAAGACCTGCAAGGACGCGGTCGAGAGCCGAGAAGCCGGTTTGCGTTCCCTGCGTAGCCTCTTTGTTGGTGTTCAGGTCGTGCAGATGCGCATAAACGTCACCAAGTACATCTTTGATGTGACGGAAGCCTTTGGTGTCTCTGCCTTGTGCGATATTGAAAATCAAATTTTCTGCGTGGTCGATAATGTCAACAACCGACTCCTGCTCGGAATATGCCGACTCGGAAATTTCTGAGCACGCGGCAATGAGCTGACGAAGCACACTCTTCTCTTTGACAATGCGGGCATAGTCCCTGATGTTGAGTGCATCGGGAACGGCATCGGTGAGCGTGCGGATATAATCCTCGCCACCCGACTTATTATAAATGCCCTTGGTAACCAGCATATCGATGAGAGTAACCACGTCGATTTCGCTGTTTGCCATAAAGAGTTCTTGCATAGCAAGATAGATCTGCTTATGCTCCTCGAGATAAAAATCCTCGGAGCCCAGTAGGTCCGCCACCTGCGTAATGGAGATGGGGTCAATAAGAATCGCCCCCAGGAGCGATTGCTCTGCCGGCATAGAGAACGGCAGGCGTTTGATCAATTCATTTTGCATACGTTTTATTTTTCAACACGAACGGTGATTTTACCCGTTACTTCGGTGTAAAGCTTAACATCTGCCTGATAGGTGCCATAGGCTTTGATGGGATCTGCAAGAGAAATCTTGCGCTTATCGATATCAATGCCATGTGCGCTCTTGAGTGCATCGGAAATATCCTTGGATGTGATAGAACCGTAAAGACGGCTGTCACTTCCGCCGGGAGCGTTGATGACTACCACGATCTCCTTGAGCTTTGCGGCAAGCTCCTGTGCTTCCTTCTTTTCGGTTGCAATGCGATACTCCAGTGCCTCTGCCTTGACCTTTACGTCATTGAGGGATTGTGCATCGGCAGGCTTTGCCAGCTTGCGAGGGATAAGAAAGTTCTTTGCGTATCCATCTGATACCTCAACGACCTGATTCTTCTTACCCTGTCCTTTTACGTCGGTTAAAAAAATCACTTTCATTTTATGTTTCTCCTATGTGCGATAGATAATCTTGGGTTATTTTTTAGAGCGTCTTTCAACTTCATATTCGTTGTCCAAATAATCGTCGAGCGCTACTTTGAGCTTACGGCACGCGCCATCAAGCGTTACATTGGTAAGTCTTGCACCTGCCATATCGTAGTGTCCGCCGCCGCCAAGCTTTTGCATAATGATTTGTACGTTGATCTTATCGTGCGAGCGAGCGGAAATGGTAACGGTGTTATCGGCACGCAGCAATGCAAAGGATGCCTCAATGCCGTCAATATTCATCAGCTTGTCTGCCGCTTTTGCAACGGCAATGTTGTCGTCCTCGGTGGCAACTCTATCAACACTGAGCCAAGTGAGTGCAACCTTATCGCGATAGGTACGCGTGCGACTGTCGATATCGGATGCAACAAAGAGGTCGGACATCGTTTCGGTAAAGAACTTGCGAACAACGCTTGCGTGTGCACCTCTCTCGTAGAGATAGTGTACCGCCGAGAAGGTTTGCATACCCACTGCCGTGGTGAAGTTTTTGGTATCAAGCATGAGTCCTGCTAACATCAGATTTGCTTCCTCCTTGAGGAGCGCATCGCGGTGCGGGCTGAACTCCAGCATTTCGCTGACAAGCTCACTTGCAGCCGAAACACCGGGGCGGATATAGGTCATCAAAGGCTTGAATTCATACAGCTGATCCTGTCGGCGATGGTGGTCGATGATAACCACATTGTTGACGCATTTGAGCAGCTTGGGGCACTCGGTATTATAAACGTTGTTAACGTCACTCATAATCAAGAGCGTATTGCTGCGTACTGCATCCAGTGCCGTTTCACCGTTGATAAACATCGAACGGTATTCGGGAAGTGCCGCCAAAAGGTCATAGCAAGTGCGGAAGTTTGCGTGTTCGCGGTTGACGACAATACGGATCTTGGAGGTATCTCCCCCACGCGCACAAATTGCAAGGCGAGCAAGACCAACGCAAGAGCCGATAGAGTCGTAGTCGGGTGCGCGGTGTCCCATAATGAGGACATTTTCAGCATCCTTCATCAAGCGACAAAGGTGCTGGGAATTCACACGAGAGGTGATGGTTGTAGAGCCCGCCATCGTGTTGACACGTCCGCCGTAAGGTGTAACCGATTTGCCATCGTTAACGGCAGCTTGGTCGCCACCCTTTTGCAGGGCGATGTCAAGCGCATCGCCTGCGGCTCTTTCCTTATCTTCAAAGCTACCCTCAATTGCACCAACACCAATGGAAATGGTTACAGGGAAGCTGTTGTCGCCAAGTCTGATGCTGCGAATGGTATCGAGAATTTGGAACTTGTTGCGTACGCAACGATCAAGTGCCTTGCGCGTGAAAACGAGAATATACTTCTCTCGCTCATATTCGCGCAACATTCCGCCAAAGCTTGCCGCCCACTCCTTGAGCTTTGCCTCAATTTCGTTAACAGCAGTACGGTAGCTGACGCGAATATACTGTGCCAGCTCCTGCAAGCTGTCAATAACGATGTGTGCCACAACGGGCTCATTCTCGTACATCGTGCGACGCATTGCCTCAAGCTCGGTGATATCGCGGAATACTACAAAGTAGTAATCTTTTCCGCGCGAGCGCAGAATGTAACATTGCAGACCAAACTTTTTGCCGTCGATTTCAGTAATCATCGGCTTGGTGCGGTCAATCGGCACACCGTCCTCACTGAAGACGATATCCTTAACTTGTCCGCCGTTTTGGGCGTAAGCAATGATATCCGCAATTGGTACTGCACAGAAAGTAGTCAAAGGTACGTTGCAAACGGGAGAACGGAATTGCAGCATCTCCTGCAATGCACCGCTCACGATTTTAACAGTTCCCTCTTCGTTAACAACTGCATAGGGTATTTCTACCACGTAGCGGAACATATCACTCAGCTCGGTGTTGAGCAGCTCTGCCGTATCGTCAGCCGAGCGCACACGGTGATAGCGCACAAGATAAGACGCGAGCAGAATGGTCACGGCGACCACGTATGTGCCGAGCAGAATAATGCCCAGATATCGAATGTCAGCCAATGCCTCCTCTACGAATACAACTACGAGGAACATTGTAAGAAGCAATGCACCAATGATTGCACAAAGAATCAACGGGGCTCGCAGGTCGGTTCTTGATGCATAACTTTTCTTTTTTGCCATATTGTCACTCTCCTTTTCGTCAGGGTAAGGGGACTTTCTATTGGTTTGGACGAAAATTGAATTTTTCTTATTTTTCGTCTCTATCTTTCATTTTTTGCATGATTTTTTGGTGTAGAGCCGCAGTAATCGTAGCGTATGCACCCCACAGTGCCACAAAGTAGAAGCTGCTAAAGCCCATACAACACACAGCGGCAACAAGGAGCAAAATAGATGCCACACCAATCCAACCTCCGGCGCGGCGAGCGTTTTGCAAAATCACGTTAACACCCGTCAGGCACAATCCCGGAAGAAGGATAAGGCACATATTGTAAATTGCCATCAGGAAGACCGATTGCTTGCTGACAAACATCACGAGAAGAAAGCACACGAAATAAATGAGACCCGCCGCAGGGCTGATGGTAAGCGAACATGCTGCCGGCGTCATATGCGAGCGCCATTCGGTGTTGTAATATTTGCGCAGAAGCACCACGTTTGAAAGGTAGGAAATAATAAGTGCGGGGATGGTGATGAATGCCGGAGCGAGTCCCATAATCGTATCAGCCATCACGCGCAAGTTGGCCTCACCAAATACCTGTGCAAAGGTCTCACGCAATTTTTCCAAGGACTCTGCCGAAAGAGACGATTGTGTTGAGGCAGACTCAACGCTCTCCCACAATATCTTCCCTGCCTCAGTACCAATGGTAACGAACAAATCTTTGATTTCGTTCACAAAGCGCATCAGCACATCGTAGTTGACACTACCGTAGGCACGCCAAAGAATGATGCATAAGGTTGCCAGTACTGCAACAATAAAGCCAAGCAGTGCGTGCAGGACTGTGCTTGTTCTGCCAAGATCGCGCGCGTGCGCCCATGCCATAAGGGCGGCGGCAGGCAAAAACGCCAACGACAGAAGCGGTGAGACGGGATTTGAGGTTACCAAAAACCCCAATCCGTACGCAACTGCCAAAAGGCCAACGGGTGCCCACTTGTATTTGGGCAATATCATAAACAGCCACGCAAGTGTTCCCGTGCCAAGCATCAAGGCAAGCACTGCGGCACCGACAACGGGAAGAAAGGTCAAAACGCTTGCTGCGATTGCAGTCAGTAATATCTGACTAACCGCGCCGGTATTGCGTACGGCAATCACGGTGTAGGCAAAAAGAGCCGCGCTTGCAAGACCGATAAAAGCCGCGGGGATCGTACCCGAGAGGACACAACCGCATAGCAGAACAGCCGCCAAAGACAATATCAAATCTTTTTTATCCAAAATCGGACGAATGTTTTCAATGTTTGAAGATTGCATATTTTCCTCCCGTTTTTCTTCGTTCATTCAGCTCGCCTCCTCTCTTTCTACCGTTGCGCGCGCATAATACGCGTATTATAATTCTTTATTATTATAGTATTATATCACACTTTTTAGCATTTGTAAATACTCCCGTGAAATTTTGCGGATTTTTTACTCCTTTTTTTACCAAATTTTCACCGAAATATCAAAAAAGACGGCTCTCTGTCAAATTGTGATTCGTTTTCCCCTTTGTTCTAATATGGTTTTAAAAACCGCAAAACATAGAATATTTTACTATTATTAACAGAATCGTAATTGATATTTGCGGTTTTTTATGCTATAATAGTATTACAAATATGAAAGGAGCATTGATTTATGACACGAACAAAGCTTGCAGATCGCACGCTTCCCGACTACACCCGAGGCGAGGAAATCTTAAATATGGTCTCTCACATTGTTGGGGGCGGACTTGGTGTTATTGCCACCATTCTTTGCGTCGTATTTGCCGCGCTTCATCACAACGTGTGGGGTGTGGTAAGCTGTGCTATTTATGGGGCATCAATGATTGTTCTTTACACCTGCTCCAGCGTTTATCACGGGCTGACACACATCGGTGCCAAAAAAGTGATGCAGGTGCTTGACCATTGCACCATCTATTTTTTGATTGCAGGCACCTATACCCCTATTCTGCTCTGTTCTATTCGTCTTGTCACCCCTCTGTGGGCATGGGCAATATTCGCTCTTGTTTGGGGACTTGCCGCAATGGCTGTTACGCTGACAGCGATCGACCTCAAAAAGTATTCCAAGCTCTCAATGGTCTGTTATATCGGCATGGGCTGGTGCATCGTGCTTGCGGCAAAGGTGACAATCCAAGCCCTGCCCCTGCCCGGACTTTTGCTCTTGCTCGGGGGTGGTATTGCCTATACGGTTGGTGCTATTCTTTACGGAATCGGCAAAAAACATCGCTACGTCCATTCCATTTTCCATTTTTTTGTTGTTTTAGGGAGCTTATTGCAATTCCTTTGTATTTTGCTGTACGTTATATAACACCACGCAAAAAGCGTGTCGATGAATGCTTCATCGGCACGCTTTTTAAGCGTTATTTAAAATAATACAAAAAACTCCAATCCTGGGCTTGGTATTCTTCCTCGGTGAGCCAAAGGTCATCGGAATCGAGGAAATCTTTCAAATCTTCATCATAATACGCAATCGCATAGCGATAGGGCTTTCGAACATTTTCGGAAGAATGATAAATTGCCAAATACATATCGGGCACAAGCTTGCCCTCTACCCACAAATATTTGGTTGTTCTATCGCAGGTAATATAGGTGCCGTCCTCACGAAAGTCTGTACTTTGATCAAAGGTAAAAATAGCCTGCTTTTCTGCATCCGCCCTCACGTTATACATAGAGGAAAGCTCCTCGTGCAGCTGATATTTTTCTTTCCCGACAATGCGAAGATAGCACTCGTAAGAGACACATTCCCCTTCCTTTGCAACAGCAATGAGAATATCGTCGTAGCCATCAAAGTTAAGGTCTTGCACCAAAAGGCCGTAGGTATCGTTGATTTTTCCCATATTGCGGTCGGTTTTGATGCTCTTTGACCAAATCGCCTTTCCATTCTCTTTTACAACGATTTGCTTGACGCGCTCACCTTTTCCGCGCGCGCAAAAGGTCAGACCGTTTTGCTCGACCTCATAGAGCAATTTATGGCGCTCCCAAACGCAGGATGTGCAAAGCGGCACCAGAAGAAGCACACATAACAGAAGGGGGAGTAGTTTGGTTGCTTTCATCTTTTTTCTCCTTGGAGATAGGTTGATTACAGTATATCACATCGGTGTGGAAAATTCATTGCTTTTTTGTAAATCCTTTACCGAAAAGCGTCCATTGGGAACGCAAAATTTCAGGAAGCGGCATACGGGAAAGAACAAACGAAAGCACGATAGCCGCTGTAATAGCGATTCCACCTTGTGCGAGGTTAAATGGGATGTTGAGAAGAGCCGAAGCTGCACCGTAAAGAATCGTTTCGTAAGCAAAATATCCCACTGTCATAACCAATTCTGCCGCAACACCCGAAAGAAGTGCGCACCAAATTGTAGGGATTTTGGACAGACCGCGCTTAATCAAAATAGCCACCAACACCATCAAGGCCTTGATAACAAAGGTTGCGGGAGCATAAATTGCGTAGCCTGCAGAGAGATCGGTAAAGGTTGCGCCAATGGCTACGGCAAAGATGCTCCACGGCTCCAAGGGAAGCCAAGCACTTATTAAAAGAATACAATCGCCAAAATTGACATTCCCACCAAAGGGCGAGGGGAACGATATCCACGTAGCCGCAAAGGTCAAAGCTCCAAACAGGGCCGCGAATGCCAATTTTTGTGTTCTTTTTTGAGACATTTCAAAATCATCTCCTAACAATCGAAATATAGCATCATTATACTACTGTGCACTCTTAATGTCAACCTTTTTTCGCATTTTTTCACATTTGTAACACCAAAACTTGACAAACTTCACACATCGTGCTATAATGACAAAAAAGAGTAGAAAGGAGCGTGCCAAATGGATTTTACAATAAACGATTCACCACGATTGGCACAACTGCTCGGCCGCACTCCCCTTGATGAGAGCTCTGCCACTTATCAAAATGCCTTTGGAGGACGCCGCGTGCTTGTTACGGGCGGTGGCGGCTCTATCGGGCAGGAGCTTTGCCGTAGAATTGCAGAATGTCAGCCATCGAAGCTTATGATACTCGACATTTACGAAAACGGTGCTTATGAAATTGAGCAGGAACTAATGCGTAAATTTGGCGCAACGCTTCCCCTCACGGTGGTGATTGCTTCTATTCGTGACAGAGATCGCATTAATGCGGTTTTTGCGGAACACCGTCCTGAAATCGTGCTTCACGCCGCAGCTCACAAGCACGTGCCATTGATGGAAAGGAACCCTGCCGAGGCCATCAAAAATAACGTTTTCGGCACAAAAAATATCTTTGATGCCGCCGAAAAATACGGCACTGACAAGTGTATTCTCATTTCCACCGACAAGGCGGTGAACCCCACGAGCGTGATGGGTGCGAGCAAGCGGATGTGTGAGCAGATGCTTAGCGCTCGTCGAGAGAATGCCTCGACATTTGCCACCGTTCGATTTGGAAACGTTGCCGACTCCAACGGCTCGGTGATGCCGCTTTTCCGCCGCCAAATTGCCGCGGGCGGCCCCGTGACAGTGACCGATAAGCGCGCAACCCGTTATTTTATGAGCATTGCCGAGGCTTGCCACCTTGTTTTGCAAGCGACTGCAATGGCCGAGGGCGGTGAGGTGTTCGTTCTTGATATGGGTGAGCCCGTAAGCATTTATGAACTCGCCAAAGCCCTCATCCAAGATGCGGGACTGATACCCGAAAAGGATATCAAAATCACCGAAATTGGCCTACGTGTGGGCGAAAAGCTGACCGAGGAGCTTGGAACAAACATCGCAAATCTGCTCCCCACCGCAAACGCGCGCATCTTTGTAGAAAAGACTTCCCCATTCTCTCACAAAGAGATAGAAAACCAACTCAAGGTGCTCGCCATTGCCCTTGCAAAGGAAGAAAACAAAGACCTTATCAAAGAGGCGTTGCAGATAGCCG
>SVQS01000023.1:8208-17139 GCA_015065205.1 Oscillospiraceae bacterium | reverse complement strand
GCATGCTCTCGAGCTTTTGACCAAGCTTTGCGAAGAAAAGCTTCAACTGCCTAAGAAGAAAACCTTCCAAGAGGTTGATTACAGAATTCCTTTCAAGACCACTGAAGAGCTGGTCAACGAGGGTATTATCAAGATGATGGTTGCTGCTATTCCCGTAACCGCTCCTGCAACGGAAGAGGCAGTTGTTGAAGAAACAGTTGCAGAAGAAGCAGTTGTTGAAGAAGCAGTTGCTGAAGAAGCTCCTGTAGAAGAAGCCGTTGCTGAAGAAGCAGTTGTTGAAGAAGTAGTTGCTGAAGAAGCTCCTGTAGAAGAAGCGGTTGAAGAGGCAGTTGCTGAAGAAGCAGTTGCTGATGAAACTGTTGAAGACAACGATCAAAACGCTTAATTGAAATCAACTCAATAAATCTGTGTCAATAAAGGCATAGAGTAGCGCCGGTAAAAGTGTCAGAATAAAACTTGAACTTTTACCGGCGTTTGTTTTTGAAATGCTTAAAAAGGAGAGCAAAATAAGGTTTTGTTATGCCATTGCTCTGCTTTTGATATTGGATCTTTGCTTTGAAAGGAATATACAAAAATGAGCGAAAACAATTCTTTTGGCAAGGTACGTTGGTATTCGTGCATAGCTTTTTTTCTCGCCATCTGTCTGACTTTATCTCCACTTGTTTGGATTTTCGTTCGCGAGAAAGATAATTTGTTTACTCAACCAACAAATCCTACAAACCAAACAACCACTCCGGGGGAGACTACTGAAGTAACGACTCCCGAAGTGACCACTCCCGAAGTCACAACCCCCGAGGTTACCACTCCGGAGGATCCTTTTGTTACTTATACGGTAACGGTAATCGATGAAAACAACGCTCCTCTCGCAGGTGCAGCAGTTCAATTGTGTATTGAAGATAAAGGGTTGATTCCCGTGCTCACCAATGGAGACGGTCTTGTGTCCATTATGGCTAACGAAACTGACTACACGGTAAAAGTAACCCGTCCGGGCTATACTTTTGAGAAGGCTGAGATTGTTGGTTCTGCCGAATTTAAGGTTCAACTCTACAAAAACGGATCCGTACCTTCCGAACTCGTATTTCCTCCGTTATGCTATAAAGTAGGAGCAGAAATTACCGAAGAGATGATAGAGTCGGATATCGCGGAGCTTTTGGGACTTTCCGCGGAAACGACTTTTGATGTAATTGGCGAATTTGATATTGCTACATCCGGTAAGTATACCCTCACCTGTGTTTTGGGTAAAATGGCGCAAAAGATAGACGTTTGGGTTTTTGACAATTATGTTGATGTTGCCGTTAACGGAAAACCCTTAGAGGACGGTACTGTTGTTTTGAGTTATAAAGAGGCCGTAGCTTCTAAAAACTTTACCAAGTATATTACCATTACCGATAGCTTGGGTAACCTGTTGCCCTTTACCAAAGACGATAGATGTATGTCCTTTGAAGACCGCGAGGGCAGTTATCTGATGTATTATAACGTTACCGATGCAGCAGGTCATACTTTCTCTGTTCGCATCATTTACGATGTTGTTTATGGGTACGATATGTCTGTAGCAAACGGCGTTGCTCTTACCTATGAAGATAGTGCAAGCTTTGCCGCTAATTTCGACGGTGCCACCGATGTTTGGCTTGAGGATGCCAACGGAAAGATCGACCCTGCACTCTACCAAATTGGAGAAGATGTTCTTGTTTTGAAACAAGAATATTACAGTAAGTTTGTTGGCAAAAAGGTTGCCGTAAAGGTATGTTCCGATAACGGTATGACGTACTTCTACGTTTCTTCATGTGATGAAGAAGATTACGAGAACTTTTTGAGAACCCGTTTCGAAAACCTGGTTACCTGCCAATCCTCTGCAAAATTTCTTTATGTTGAGGAGGCGCCCGACGGCATCGATTTTGCATACGGCTACCGTTATACTAAGACATCGGGGGCTCCGGTTGAGAGTACGGCTCTTCAATTCCGCACGCTTGGCAAATACGGTCGTATGTCTTTTGACCTTTACGTTAAAAATTCAACCAACTCGAGCGGAAACAAGGATATGGAATTCCAAATTGTAAACGGTGCAAAGTTTATTTCCGTTGTCGATTCCAAGGGGAATCCTGTTCCCGTAAACGATAAAAACGATAAACCGCACGTTTTGCTGACAACAGGCGAAACCTACAGCATTGTTTTGGATATCAATGCATCGCTTAACCCTGCATTCTACATTTGGGGTGGCAGAAGCGTTGACATTTACTACTACAACTTTGAGCTTGGCGACCCCGAGTATACATACGTTGTTGATGATGCTCTCAAAACCGTTGTTTGCTATAAGGGCAATGAAAAGTACGGCTACTTTGCTTGGCCTACTGTAACAAAGCTTGATGGCAAGCGTTTGATTGCTGTTTCTTCGGGTATGCGCAACGCGCATATCGATATTGAAGGCAGAGTGGTTTGCTGGTACTCCGAGGATGAGGGCAAAACCTGGAGCGAGCCCCAAGTGATCGCCGATACGGTTTTGGATGACCGTGATGCAGGCGTTGTATATTGGAACGGCAAGATCATCGTTTCTTGGTTCTGCGCTTCCAAAGAGTATTATCGGAACTACGATAGAGATAAGTATGCAGAATGGGTAAAGAGCATTCCCGATGAGCTCGATACCAAGCTGATGGGTGGTAACTATATCATCAGTGAGGACGGCGGCGAGACTTGGAGCGAGGTCTATAATATGCCCCAAGGTATGTTTACTCCTCACGGACTTATCGTTAATCCCGATGGCGGTTTGACCTCAGTCGGATACCTCGAATACAATAAAGAAAACAAACGATGGGGCACAGGGATTGCTGTCAGAACCACAGACGGCACAATGAATGAGGACGGCTTTGTTTGGTCCGATGCTATCATCATTGCCGATTCCGACACACAGTATTCTTGGGATTTCCAAGAGCCCTACGGAATCTATAATGATGACGGAGTTCTCATTGTTGTAATGCGTGCAGATAAGGGACTTTACCAATGCGAGCTGCAACCCGGTGCTACCAAATTCAGCGATTGGCATAAGATTGCAAACGTGCAAGAGAGTCCTGCGCATATGTTTGAGCATAGCAGCGGTGTAATGGTTATGACCTACGGTTACCGCGGTATTTATGTCGATCCCGTTACCGGTGCTACAGTCTCCTACACCGAAAGAAACAATGATACCACATTGGGTATTCGTGCCCGCCTCAGCTACGACGGCGGCTTGACCTGGACACGTGAAGTCATCTTGACTCACGGTCTTTACCCTGCATCCAATTCTTCTGACTGGGGCTACACCTCCTCGGTTGAGCTTTCCAATGGCAAAATTCTAACACTTTACTATCAAAGAACCGGCAGTGAGACCAATGCCTCTATCTATCAAGTTGTTTGGAGCCTGCCCGAAGCCTTTACAGGCGAAGTTACCCTCACCCTTACGGGTGGTAAATCGCCTTCCGGCACTTATGATGGTGATGGACTTCTCATCGATACTGTTACCGGACAAGTGGGCGATGCAATCGAACTTCCCACTCCCACCAAAGCAGGTTACAAGTTTGATGGCTGGTATATGGATTACGCGTGCACCATGCCCTTTGTGGCCACTACTTACAGCAAAGATCTCACTCTTTACGCCAAGTGGGTTAAAAACTAATTCAATCATTTGAGAAACGGGAGAGGCAAGTTTGCCTCTCCCACAGTTTTTTATAGCTTTTTATAAAAAGGTATTTACAAAAAGCGTCAAATTGTGTATAATAATAAATAGAGATTATCCACGGAGGGTAGCGTGAAAGTTTCGTGATCAAAAAGCCCAAACGCACCTCTTTCACGCACGAAATTCCCTAAAAATGGGACCCAACCCATTTTTGTCGCAAGCGACACGGGAATTTCACCATCGTTTTGTGCCGCCGCACAGCGGCAGAATGGAGATTTTTATGAAAAAGCAAAACGTATTTTGCCGTGTGGGGCAGGGAATACGCCAAGCAGAACGCTCGGTTGCCCGCGCTATTGACAGCACGCAAAAGGAATTTAAAGAGACTGTACAGGCGGTTCGTGAACGCGACCCCGCCGCGCGAAGCACGGCGGAAATCCTCTTGCTTTATTCGGGCGTTCACGCCATTATGGCGCATCGTCTTGCACACAACCTGCAAAAGAATAAGCACTATTTTGCCGCGCGCGCCGTCAGCCAAACAGCAAGACATTTGACCGGTATCGAAATTCACCCCGGTGCTACCATTGGCAAAAACTTCTTTATCGACCACGGTTCGGGAGTTGTAATTGGTGAAACCACCGAAATCGGTGACAACTGCACGCTTTATCAGGGTGTGACACTTGGCGGTACGGGTAAGGATGTTGGCAAGCGTCACCCCACTTTAGGCAACAATGTTATGGTAGGAGCGGGTGCAAAGGTGCTTGGTCCTCTCAAGGTAGGAGATAATAGCAAAATTGCCGCAAACGCGGTCGTATTGCACGAAGTACCCGATAATTGCACCGCAGTGGGCATTCCCGCAAAGGTCGTTCGCCGCGACGGTGTAAGGGTTGCCAACGAGCAGCTTGACCACATTCACATCCCCGACCCCGTTGCGCAAGAATTTGCCCGTATGAGGCGCACCATTGAAGAATTGCGCGCCGAGGTAGCAGAGCTCAAAGCAAAGCAAGAATAAAGGAGAAAAGAAATGAAAGAACGCGGAAAATTTATCGTGTTTGAAGGAATAGACGGAGCAGGCAAGACCACGCAAATCGATCTTTTGGCAAAGCATTTGCGCGAACAGGGCAGAGCCGTTTACTGCACGGCAGAGCCTACCGAAACGGTTAGCGGTGGACTTTTGCGTGATGCTTTGTCTGGCGTAACTCGGCGCACAATATGCGAAATGGCGGCAATGTTCGTCTTTGACCGCATAAACCACAATGTCAATCCCGTCAATGGAATTCAAAAAATGCTCGCTGATGGCTTCGACGTTATTTGTGACCGTTACTATTATTCGTCTTTGGCGTATCAGGGCAGCGGAACCGACCCCGAATGGGTAAGCAATATGAACCTGAATTGCCCCGAAATTATGCGCCCTGACGTTTGCATCTTTCTTGACCTCACTCCCGAGCAGAGCATGGCACGCATCAACCGCAACCGCGCAACGCAGGAGATTTATGAAAACGAGGAAAAACTCACTCAAGTACGCAACCAATTTTATCGTGTATTTGAACAGTTGCGCGAGCGCGACAACATTCAAATTGTGAATGCGTACCGTCCAATAGAAGAAATTCACGCTGACATAGTTGCGTTGATCAGTAAATAATTTTGATATTTTTCAAAAAGAGAAAGGAAGTAACGTTATGCATCTATGTTGTGGAAATTCAGTCGCTTGGCTCAAAATTGTATCGCTTGTTGGCGTAGCAATTTTGACCGTTCCTCTTGTTTGGTATTTTGGTGATTATAAAAAGAGAGACAAGGCTTAAATAACAAAAGGGCAGAGATTTTGAATCTCTGCCTTTTGTGTTTGATTGATTAGTATTGTCTACCCCAAATAACCATGTGTTTTGCAGGCTTGCCGCAGCAAACGCAGGTGTCTGCGAGGTGATCCTCAACGAAGGGGATGCAGCGGGATTTTACGCCGCCGGTGACATCCTTGAGCTTTTCTTCGCACTCGGTTTCGCCACACCACATTGCCTTAATGTAGCCTTCTTTGTTGGCAGCTGTGTCGAGGAACTCCTCATAGGTGCGCGCCTCATAGGTGCGGTTGGTTCTGTTCTCGAGAGCGCGGTTGTAAAGCTCATCGTGAACCTTTTGCAGTGCCTTTTCAACTTCCTCTGCGAGGTTGTCAAGGGATACAAATGTCTTTTCGCGCGTTACGCGGCTAACGAGAACGCAGGAGTTGTTCTCAATATCGCGAGGACCGATCTCAAGGCGGAGCGGAACACCCTTCATCTCATATTGTGCAAACTTCCAACCGGTGGAGTTGTCGCTGTCGTCGAGCTTGACGCGCAGAGTCTTGGAAAGTTCTGCCTTGATCTCGGCTGCCTTTTCAAGTACGCCTTCCTTATGCTGTGCTACGGGAACGATAACCACCTGAATAGGAGCTACGCGAGGGGGAAGAATGAGACCGTTGTCGTCGCCATGCGTCATAATAATGGCACCGATGGAACGGGTAGAAACGCCCCAAGAGGTTTGGTGAGGATATTTGAGCGTGTTGTCACGCGCGGTAAACTTGATGTCAAATGCCTTTGCAAAGCCGTCACCAAAGTAGTGGGTGGTACCGCCTTGCAGAGCGACACCGTTGTGCATCATAGGTTCAATGGTGTAGGTCTCCTCGGCACCTGCAAACTTTTCCTTTTCGGTCTTTCTGCCGGTGTAAGCGGGGATAGCGAGAGCCTCTGCATAGAAGTCTTCATAAACCTTGAGCATTTGCAAGGTTTCCTGTCTTGCTTCTTCCTCGGTCTCGTGCATGGTGTGACCCTCTTGCCAGAGGAATTCTGCGGTACGCAGGAAGGGGCGGGTGGTTTTTTCCCAACGAACAACGTTGCACCATTGGTTATAGAGCTTGGGCAGATCGCGATAGGATTGAATGATGTTGCGGAAGTGCTCGCAGAAGAGTGTTTCGGATGTGGGGCGAACGATCAATCTCTCGGGGAGCTGATTCTGCCCACCGATGGTAACGACAGCACATTCGGGAGCAAAGCCCTCAACGTGATCCTTTTCTTTTTGCAAAAGAGATTCGGGAATGAACATAGGCATATAAACGTTCTCGTGACCAAGTGCCTTAAAACGTGCGTCGAGATCCTTTTGAATGTTCTCCCAAATCGCGTAGCCGTAGGGGCGGAAGATCATGCAGCCCTTCACGCCGGAGTAATCTGCCAGCTCGGCTTTTTTCACTACGTCTGTGTACCATTGACCAAAATCAACGTCCATAGATGTAATTTGGTCAACCATTTTTTCATTGTTCTTTGCCATAATACAAAACCTCACAGTGTGTCCTCTGCAAGAGGACATAATTTTACATTGTAATCATTATACCGCAAGAATGGGGAAAAGTCAAGAGATTTTGCAGGGAAAAGAGAAAAAAGAAAAGCCACACAGCGGCTTTTCTTTTTTGTTTTTTTGTCGAGTGGTTTATTTTTCTGCCTTTTTGGTAATGGTGAAACGATTTTTTGCGAAAAACTTGCAAGCAAGGAATCCCAAAAACAGCATAAGCATCGCACCTAAATAGTACAATAGAGCAGATACGTAGGAGTTATCTGTTAAAATGTTGTTATAAATGTTGTGCTTGCCTCTGAGCGAAAGACCGAAGAAAGATGTGTCGAAAATCAAATTCAAAATCAGCATAACAGTGGCAGTGCCTAAAATAATAGAAGAACTGATTAAGCAATTCTTTGTTGTGAGCTCAACTTGCTTGCTTCTAATCAAGAAAATTCCATACAGCGACAAGATAATGTGTGCTATGTAATCGAGAATAAAGTGGAAATGGAACTTGTAGTTGATAGATGCATTATTTATGCAACCCAAAACAGAAGCCAAAAACATTGCCACCAAGAGTAGAGAAATGAGCAAGTGAAAATGCTTTTTAACCTTTTTGGGTAAAATCATAATAATTGGCATCAAAGAGAACATAAACGGGCTTGCGTTTGCCACGGGCAACGTATTTTGAAAATTCCAATCGCTAAATCCAACATTTTTGTAAATAATGGTGCTGTGACAGACGTAGAAAATGAAAACCACAAATCCAAACACAATGTTAGCTAACTGAAAATGATGTATGTACTTCATTAGATAGATAGAAATTACGTAAAACAGACAGAGCAATGCTAATGCGGTTAAGTATTCAAAGTTCATGTTTTTAATCTCCTTGCTAAAATTATTCAGTTGGTTTGAAAAGTTCATTATACCATGGTTTTTGCCAAATTACAAGCGTTTTGTGAAAAAGAAAAGGCGTTACTTTAAAAAACATATTTACACACCGCTGTTTTTATGGTATACTGATAGTAGAACAAGGCAGAGAGGGAATTATGAAAATTAGAAAAACAACCGAAGCCGACCTTCCTCGCATCGGCGAGATCTACGAGAACGCCAAGCGCTTTATGCGCGAGAGCGGAAATCCCAATCAATGGAATAGCGGAACACCCAACATCGACACCGCACGAGAGGATATGGAACGCGGTGTTGGATATGTTGCCGAAGAAAACGGAGAAATCGTCGCCGTGTTTATGTTCTCACTCGACGGCGAGCCTACGTATGCCAAAATTCATGAGGGAAAGTGGCTAAACGATGCACCGTATGGCGTCATTCATCGTATTGCCGTTGCCGAGCAGGGCAGAGGCATCATCGGCCACTGCATAGACGAATGCTTTGCGCTTTGCCACAATTTGCGCATTGACACGCACCGCAACAATCTCCCTATGCAACGTGCGCTCCAAAAACGCGGATTTCAGTATTGCGGAATCATCTATCTTGAAAACGGAGATGAGCGGTTGGCGTATCAAAAAACACTTCCTTAACACAATATTTTTATTTACTGACAAAAAATACTTGACATTTATAGCAAAGTATGATAAAATAACTGTGTTCAATGGATGGGGCGTTAGCGCAGTTGGGAGCGCACAACACTGGCAGTGTTGGGGTCACGGGTTCGAATCCCGTACGCTCCACCAAACAAGCAAAGGGTGCCAAGCGGCACCCTTTGCTTGTTTGGTGGAACATTTGGTTTTGAGAAACCTTGTGCGCACAAAGTGCGCCCGCGGCGAATTTGCAGAGCAAATTTGCGCCTCGATTGAAGCAATCGAGGCTTGGTTCAGAATCCCGTACATTCATCAATCAGCAAAATGGGTGCCAAGCGGCACCCTTTGCTTGTTTGGTGGAACATTTGGTTTTGAGAAACCTTGTGCGCACAAAGTGCGCCCGCGGCGAATTTGCAGAGCAAATTTGCGCCTCGATTGAAGCAATCGAGGCTT
>SVQS01000023.1:0-8198 GCA_015065205.1 Oscillospiraceae bacterium | reverse complement strand
GGGTGCCAAGCGGCACCCTTTGCTTGTTTGGTGGAACATTTGGTTTTGAGAAACCTTGTGCGCACAAAGTGCGCCCGCGGCGAATTTGCAGAGCAAATTTGCGCCTCGATTGAAGCAATCGAGGCTTGGTTCAGAATCCCGTACATTCATCAATCAGCAAAATGGGTGCCAAACGGCACACCCTGTTTGTTTGGTGGAACATTTGGTCTTGAGAAACCTTGTGCGCACAAAGTGCGCCGCGGCGAATTTGCAGAGCAAATTTGCGCCTCGATTGAAGCAATCGAGGCTTGGTTCAGAATCCCGTACATTCATCAATCAGCAAAATGGGTGCCAAACGGCACCCCCTGTTTGTTTGGTGGAACATTTGGTTTTGAGAAACCTTGTGCGCACAAAGTGCGCCCACGGCGAATTTGCAGAGCAAATTTGCGCCTCGATTGAAGCAATCGAGGCTTGGTTCAGAATCCCGTACGCTCCACCAACGAAAACAGAGAGAGGGCACAAACGTGCCCTCTCTCTGTTTTTTATGTTGTTATGAATTATGCTTCTTCGTTAGCTTCTTCTGTTTCTTCAGCTTCAGCAGAGTCAACGGGAGTCTCTTCGGTTTCTACGGATGCGTAAGCAAGAATAGCTTCTTGTAGGTTGTTTGCAGGCTCTTCTTCCTTGTAATTGATAGCATCGAGGATAGCCGCACCAAGTCCATCGGCGATCTCGCGGGCAGCATCGGCGTTTACGCGAATTTCAAGGGTGGGTTCGCTCTTGGATTTTTTTCCTTGTGTGTCATCGGCATTGGCTTCTACTGCTGCTGTGCAGATAACAGGGGTTACGACATGGTCGGTAAAGATGGAGAAGCTAACCACTTTGGAGCGGCTTGCAAAATAAGCAGCCAATTTTACAAAGGTGAGGATGGCAAAGGGAGCGGCAATAACCAAGAACAGCACATAAAACTTCTCTGCAAAATCAAGCGAGGAAACAAAAATTGCAGTGGCAGCGATGATGGCAAAGAGGATAGCCTGCAGTAAATATGCGATGTTAGAGATCTTACCCATAGTGGTCTTGACATATTTTGCATCGGTTACGGGCATTTCTTGACGGAGAATGATTTCGTTGGAACGCTTATCGTTTACCGATTCGTGAATGATGCGCTTGTTTGTAATGATTAAGTTTTTAAAGGTGTCGTGCTTGCCTTTCTTTTTGTTGTAGCCAACGGTTGCATACTTAAACGATTTAATAACTTTTTCATCTTTTGCGAATTGAACAGACATGGTTTTTCATTTCCTTTCGTTGTCGTGTTAGGGGAGAAGCCTTTTGTGGCTTTCTACGATCTTATCATACCACATTTTTCTACTATTGTCAAGACTTTTTGACAATAAGCGGCAGGCATAGGATGTACTTGTTGACAAATCAGGTGTTTTGTGGTATACTGAAAAAGCTGAATGATATCAGAGAATACGAGAAAGGATAGCCAACAAAAGGCGGCATAGGGAATGGGTTTTAAAAAACAACAAAGAGGTGCTAACGCCCCTCAAAAAAACTTTAAAATAGAAACTCTCGGTTTATTTACATACGATGAGCATACACTTCGTCGGGAAGTTATCTATGCTACAGGTCTGTATACTTTTATACTTTTCTGGATTGTTTGTCTCAAATTCGGCAATGCGGAAATGCTTGCACGCAACTACAAAAATCTTTCCGAATTGACGCTCGAAGAGCGTTTTTTGTGGGACATCGTTCCGTTTTACACCCGTCAGAATCATACGTTGCAATGGCTTGAGTTTTTTGCTAATAGCCTTATCTTTGCACCTTTTGGCGTGCTGCTCAATTATATGTTTGCCAAGCGAAACATTCTGCGCGACTTTGCTCTTTGTTTGGGATTATCGCTCTGTATCGAAGTTTTCCAACTCTTTACATTGCTGGGCGGTTTTGCTACCGTTGACTTGATTATGAATTGCCTTGGTTATTTTGTAGGACTTGGAATCTATTATTTGATTTTCAAAAAACGCACGATGAAGATCTGCATTTGGACTTGTCGCGTTGCCAATTTTGTCTTTTTAGTACTGTTCATATATGCTTTTGGCACCACATTGCAAAATGGAGAACTGATTTTGGCCATTCTCAAAAAGCAACTGTAAGTTACCGAACATTGGAATTTTGATATGCAAATGAAAAAAACAAAAAAATATTTTGACAGTTTAAAGGAAAACCTCAAGCCGCTGTTGGCGTGCAACGAGCGTACACTCCGCCGTGAGGTTATTATTGCCACAAGCATTTATATTTTGTTGATTTTTTGGGCACTGTGGCTCAAATTCAACGATTTTTACATGGTGATACCCAACTATCAGTGGTTGAGCAAGATGACTGTCAAGGAGCGGTTTTTATACGACCTTATTCCGTTTCAAATTCGCTTTGATTTTGTCAATCAGTTTTGGCAGTTTCCCGCCAATGCTGTAGTGTTTGCCCCCTTTGGGGTTCTTTTGAAACATTTATTCAAAAAGAAAAATATTTGGCGAGACCTTGGCATTTGCTTTGGCGTGTCTCTTTGTGTTGAGGTCGTGCAGCTTTTCACTATCATTGGCAATTTTGCAACCGCCGATTTGATTATGAACACCGTTGGCTATTTTATCGGACTTGCAGTATATTGCCTCATTTTTAAAAAACTTTCTTTACACACAACCGTTTGGTTCTATCGAGTTGTCGATGTTGTTTTAATCCCGATTTTTGTTTGGGCAATCATCACCACGGTGAACAATTGGGAACTGATTGTTGCCATTCTTACACGCACCTTGTAAAAAACAATATAAACGATGTTTGAAAGGAAAATAAATATGAAAAAAGCATTGATTATCACAGGTATTGTTTTGGCATCTTTGGCGCTCATCTTCGGCGTTTTCGCAGTTGTCAATCAAATTGGCGAAAAGCAGATGAACAAGTATATCGACACCTTCTCTGCAGTCGAGGTTGAAGAACCTCTTGCGCCTACCTTTGGGGATGGTGAATATTATTTCACAACCGACCGCGAATTTCGCGTGATGCAACTGACAGACGTACACATCGGCGGCGGCTTCCTCTCGGTTGAAGAGGACAAAAAGGTCATCAACGCTATTGCGGCAATGGTCGCAGAAGAAAAGCCCGACCTCATCATTGTTACGGGTGACGTTTCTTTTGCCGTTCCTTACATCAGTGGAACCATCAACAACGCTATCGCACACCGTATGTTTATGCGTCTGATGGAGCGTCTCGGTATTCCGTGGACCATTGTTTTCGGCAACCACGATTCCGAGGCATATAACTACTACAACCGCGCTGCGGTGAGCAAAATGTACGATGACGAGTCGCTGGAGCACTGTCTGTTTATCCCCGATGGTGACCTTTCGGGCGAGGGCAACCACGTCATCAACGTCAAGAACTCGGCGGGGCTTATCACCGAGAGCTTTTACATGATCGACACCCACGCATACACCGATAAGGATCCCCTTGGCATCAAGTGGGATTACGACTACGTAAAAGAGGATCAAATCGAGTGGTATGCGGACAAGGTTGACGCACACAAGGCCGCTAACGCTGCCGTTTATGCAACGCTGACCGAGGAGCAAAAGGCCGCTTTCACCGATCTGCTCGAACCCAAAAGCTTGATGTTTATGCACATTCCGCTCACCGAAGTCAAGGCGGCGTACGATGAATACGTAGCGAATAATCGCCAAAATACCGAGAACGTTACCTATATTCGCGGCTTTGACGGTGAGACCGACGAGGTTGTTTATTGCTCTCGAACCGACGTAGCGCTTTTTGAAACGGTGAAGGAATTGGGAAGCACCAAAGCACTTTTCTACGGACACGACCACCTGAATAACTTTGTGCTTGAATACAAGGGTATTCGTCTTTCCTACGGCTACAGTATCGACTATTTGGCATACAGCGGCATTGACGAACAGGGCTATCATCGCGGATGCACTGTCATCATCTGCGAGCCGAGCGGTGACGCTACTATCAAGCACGAAAACTACTATCAAGACAAATACGAACCTCTTTATAAAAAAGAGGTCGTCAATATGGAGCCTTATAAGGCGGAGTAAAACAGAACCGCGCCCGTGCAAAAAGATGCACGGGCGCGGGTGTTTTAGTGATGAGTTATGAGACTCGCGCCATCGCGCGAGTCGTGATGAGTTTGCTGCGCAAACGTTATGATATGATCGCCATTGTTATTTTTAACTGTGCCGAAGGCACATCATAACTTGCCGAAGGCAATCATAACTCATAACTTGCCACAGGCGATCATAACTGCGTGCTTGGCGCGCTACCCCTGCACCGTTGGTTGCTCATTCACCGCCGCGGCAGGTTGGTTGGTGGTGGTTGCGCTTGCTGCCGGGATGGTGGGGGCAGGATGAGGGGCGTAGCTGATCTGTTGCATCATCGCGCGAGCCGCGAGGTCCTCTTCGGGGGTGCCGAGGCCAAAGCTGATGGCAATGGCTGTGTTGACGTGGTTCATCACCTCGTCGTCAAGATGTCCCATTTTCTCTTTCAGGCGGCGTTTATCTAAGGTACGTATCTGCTCAAGTAGAATGACAGAATCTTTGGCGAGTCCTACCTCTCCTGCATAAATATCGATGTGTGTGGGGAGCTTTGCTTTGCTCATTCGTGAAGTAATCGCCGCCGCAATCACGGTGGGGCTGTATCGGTTGCCGATGTCGTTTTGCACAATCAGTACGGGGCGCAATCCCCCTTGCTCCGAGCCTATCACGGGGCTCAGATCTGCATAATAAATATCTCCGCGTCTGACACTCATTGTCACGCTTCCTTTCTTTTGGTTTGCTCCCACTCGGGGATTGTGTTACTATTCTTTCCAACAAAGCCCGTCGCTTAAACGCCATCCAAAAAAGTTTTTAAGTGGAATATTCTGGCGCGTGGAGCTTTTGTTATCAGGATATGCCGTTCTCCGTCGAGTGGTGTCGAATACGGGCAAAATTGCACAAAGAAAGCGAGTGAGAGCGTGCTTTTGTCATATTTTATTAAAAAAATTTAATAAAAGGTAGATTTTTTTTGCAAAAAGGGTTGCAAAGGGCAAAAAAATGTGATATACTACATACGGTAGAATAACAAGTATGGAGAGTGGGTCGCGCAAGACCCGCTCTTAATTTTTGGATTTTTTGAAAAAGAGGATACAAATATGAAAAAGAACGCAAAAGGTGTGGTCGGTGCGGTCCGCGTGATTGCCGAGCCGCTTGCCGAAGAGCTTGGATACGTCCTGTGGGATGTTGAATACGTTAAGGTTGGCGCGGATATGTATCTGCGTATTACCATCGACAGCGAAGAAGGCATCACCATCGACGATTGCGAAAAAATGCATCGCGCTATCGACCCGCTTCTGGATGAAGCCGATCCCATCGACGAGGCTTATCACCTTGAGGTTTCCTCTCCCGGTATTGAGAGAGAGCTCAAAGAGGATTGGCAAATCGAGGCTTGCGAGGATTGGGACGTTGAGGTTCGTCTCTATGCACCCCTGAATGGTGCTAAGAGTTACCTTGGCAAACTTGCGGGACTGAATGAGGCGGGCGAGGTACTGCTCGCAGTCGAGGGCAAAGAAGAGCCCATCGCTTTCCCGCGCGCTTCCATCGCATCGCTTAAAACGCGTTTTCAATTTGATTGACCCGAGCCTCAAACGGCACATAGATAGAGAAAGGATTGCAAAGCAATGAATACTGAATTTTTTACTGCCCTTGATTTGTTGGAAAAGGAAAGAGGAGTTCCCGCCGCTTATATGATCGAAAAGATTGAGGCAGCTCTTATTTCCGCATACAAAAAGGAATATGGCAACAATACCAACGTTCGTATTTTGATCGATCCCAACAAAAAGGATGTCAGAGTATATCAGCAAAAGGATGTTGTTGAGGTGGTTGAAAACCCCGAGACTCAAATCTCTCTCACTGATGCAAAATGCATTGCCAAAAAATACAAATTGGGCTCGGTTGTTGAAACCGAGGTTAAGACCAAGAACTTCCGCCGCTTGAGTGCCGCTGCCGCAAAGTCGGTTATCATTCAGGGTATTCGTGAGGGCGAGCGTCTTGCTATGCAAGAGGCTTATGAAAACAAGCATGAGGAAATTATCACCGCAACTGTCAGCAAGGTTGACAGAGAGACCGGCAATGTTCTTCTTGAAACCGACACCAGCCGCGCGGTTCTTCTTCGTTCCGAGCAGATTCCCGGCGAGGAATTTATGGTTGGCGACAAGATTAAGGTTTTCGTTATGGAAGTCAACAAAGAGGCTCGCGGCCCTGTTGTAACGCTTTCTCGCGCACACGCAGGATTGGTTCGCCGTTTGTTTGAGTTGGAAATCCCCGAAATCGCTGACGGTATCGTTATCGTCAAGGGTGTTGCCCGTGAGGCAGGCTCCCGTACAAAGATCTCTGTTTACTCCAGAGACGAGGATGTTGAACCCGTAGGCGCTTGCATTGGTAACAAGGGTGTGCGTCTGAACAGCATCATCAACGAGCTCTGCGGTGAAAAGATTGATATCGTTCACTACGACGAGAGAATTGAAGATTACGTTGCAAACGCACTCGCCCCCGCTGAGGTTATCTCGGTTACCATGACGGGTGAGAGAGCTTGCCGTGTACGTGTCGCTCCCGATCAGCTTTCCTTGGCTATCGGTAAGGAAGGACAGAATGCACGTCTTGCCGCACGACTCACCGGTTGCAAGATCGACATTAAGTCCAGCGATTACGAAGACTGATCAAAATGGAAAAAAAGGTAAAAAAGATTCCCATGCGCCGTTGCGTGGGATGCAATGAACATAAACCCAAGGCAGAGCTTTTGCGCGTGGTACGTGACCCCGAGGGCGGCATTTCGCTTGACTTCAAGGGAAAGAAATCCGGCCGCGGCGCATATATCTGCCGTGACGTCAAGTGCCTCAAGAAGGCGCGCAAGAGCCATAGGATCGACCGCGATCTCGAATGTGTCATTCCGGACGAGGTGTACGATGCTATGGAACAAGAGCTTGAAAACAATGAAGAGTGATGCAAATCGCGAGGTCCTCTTCGCCTTGGGGCTTTGCGCCAAGGCAGGCAAGCTGGTCTATGGTGTGCCCATGGTTTGCGAGGCACTCAAAAAGCAAAAATCAGTCGTGGCTGTCTTTAGCGCCAACGATAACTCTCCCAACTCCCAAAAGCGGCTGTCTGACCGTTGCACCTATTACGGTATTCCGCTCCACACATTGAGCATCGACGGTGATATGCTTTCCTCGGCTGTGGGGAAGAGCGGAAGGCTTGCGGCTTTGGCTGTTACCGACCAAAACCTTTGTGGGCTTGTTCTTTCCAAGCTGACAAAGGATACACAAAACGACAACATCGAGAATTGACCTCTGCGGGGTCAAGCTCGAAATTTTATGATTTTGCACGACGCTGCGGTCGCGCAAAGGATCAGGAGGAAATATGGCTTCTACTATCAATCAACAATTTAAGATCACCAAGCTCGCAAAGGACTTGGGAATGAAGAGCAAGGATCTCGTTGAGCTGCTTGCTCAAAACGGAATTGAGGCAAAGACTACCCAAAAAGCACTCGAGCCGTTGGAATTTGATATTCTGTTTGAGTCTCTGACACAGGCAAATCAGATCACCGACATCGGTAGCTATTTGGATGGAGTGACCTATATTCCCTCCAAACCCAAAAAGGTCGAAAAGGCTGAAAAAGCAGAAAAAGCAGAAAAGGCAGAAAAGGCAGAAAAGGTTGAAGAAACCAAAAAGCCCGAAGAGCCTAAAAAGGCAGAAAAAGCCGAGAAGGCTGAAAAGCCTGCCGCAAAGAAGGAGACAGCTCCCAAGGCTGAACCTGCACCTGCCCCCAAGGCAAAAGAAGAAGCCCCCGTTGCACGTCCGCAGAACGTAGCAGAGAAGAAGGCAGAAGAAAAGAAAGAAGAAAAGCAGGCGCCCGTGGCTCCCGCTCCTGCCGCACCCACAAAGGAGGCCGCACCCGCAGCACGTCCCGCGGCCCGTCAACCCTACACCGGCAACCCCTACCGTCCGCAGCAAAACGGTGCCGCCGGCATTCCTGTAAAGCAAGCGCCCGCACAACCCGCTGCACGCCCTGCAACTCCGACTTCTGCGGCTCGTCCTGCCGCACCTGCACGTGCTCCGCAGGGTCAGCCCGCATTTGGCAATAAGCGTCCCGATGGCTTTGGTGGTCCCCGTCCGCAAGGCGGCAATGATTTTGCA